>NZ_JBHJQI010000098.1:0-31070 GCF_042262805.1 Streptomyces sp. NPDC056361 | reverse complement strand
GCCCCGGTCGGGCGGAGCGCTCGCGTGCGTGCCGCCCGCGGTCCCCGGACGTCAGACGAGGTGGTGGAGGAAGAAGGCGGCCGCCTCCCGTCCGACGTGGTGGCGGACGTCCGGGTCGGCGGGGTCGGGGGAGAAGAAGTCGTCGTGGCGGACGTCCGGGCCCGCCGACCGGCCCGTCGCGGTGGGGATGTGGTCGAGGTACGGCCTGATGTCGACGTCGTACGGGTTGACGGTGTCCGCCCCACCCCAGCGGATCTCCACGGGTACGCGCACCGTGGCCAGGCTCGACGCCGTGACGAACCCGCCGACCCCCGGCGCGACCTGGAACACGGCCCGTACGCGCGCGTCCGTGAGATCCGCGTCGGCGCCTTCGAGCGCGCGTCGTGACGAGTCGTCGTCCGGGTACTTCTTCAGCAGCGCGTCGAGCAGCCCCGGGAACTCCGGGATGTCCGGCAGGGGCACGGCGCCGGTCACCACGGCCCGCAGCACCTGCGGATCGACGCGCGCTCCCACGAGGGCCGCGACGGTGTACCCACCCAGCGAGAAGCCCGCGGCGCCCACGGGACCCAGGGGCCGCTCCCGCTCCAACGCGTCCAGGGCGAACGTCACGTCACGGGGCCGGTGCCAGACGTGCGCGAACCCCTCGGGCTCGTATCCGTCCACGTAGTTGTTGCCGTGGTGGTCCAGCGCCACCACCCTGAACCCCGCCTCGCGCAGCGGCCGCACCAGCCACCCCATCTCCCCGCCCGAGCCCCCGGTGCCGTGCGACACGACGACCAACGGCGCGGGCGAGGCCGCAGCACGCTCCGGCTCCCACAGGTAGAGCCGCACGGGACGCGGACGCGCGGCGTCGCGCAGGTCGCCCCGGGAGTCGTCGTACAGGACTCGTATCTCTGGCTGTTCCGCACCGGGCATCGTCATGCGCGCATCGTAGACAAGGCGCCGGGAGAGCTCGACGAGCTGCGCTCCGGGCAGGCCGCGCTGCCTCGTAGCCCCTTCGTATCGGTCTGCAAATTTCTGATCGATTGACGCAAGTGAGAGAAAGTGGTGCGGGTGGCCGGACGGGTGGCGCTCAGGGGTGGCCGCCCCGGGTGTGTGGGCAATCAAGAGTCCGGAAGGGCTCTGGCGCGGCTCAAGGGCGTTGCGCGCTAGGGGTTTCAGGGGCGGTGGTGGTGTCTGGTCTGCCCTCTTCGGAGGAGGGGATCTGTGGTGGGAATGCTCTGGACTGTCAGGCAATTGCGAAATTGGCGCGACATCTTGCGTTCACTTGTCGGGGGTGGTTGAGTGTGCCGCGCCCCACAACGCACCGGCGGTGGGGCGACCTCCACGTACTTGCCCGAAGGGGACCACCCATGAGAAGTGCTCGGTTCCGTCGTATGCGTCGCGCGAGCGCGGTCGCTCTCGTGTCCGCGGTGACGTTGAGCGCGTTGGCCGCGTGCGGCACGAGCAGCAGTGACAACGGCGGCGGCGGTTCCGAAGGGGGCGGCTCGGTCGACCCGGCCGCCCCGTTGGATCCGAAGACGAAGGTGACGCTGACGATCGACTGCATGCCGCCGGCGGCGAAGGCGGCCGAGCTGAAGGAGTGGAAGGAGGACGTTGCGGAGTTCAACAAGACGTACCCGAACGTCACGATCGAGGGGCGTTCCACTCCGGGGCAGTGTCTGGAGCCGCCGCGGTTCACGGCGATGCTGAAGGCGAAGTCGCAGCCCGACGTGTTCTACACGTACTTCACGGACCTGCCGCAGGTGCTGGACAACGACGGCGCGGCGGACATCAGCGCGTACGTCAGCGACAAGAGCGTGCCGCTGCTGAAGGACATCGACCCGAACGTCCTCGGATCGCTCAAGCACGACGGGAAGCTGTACGGCCTGCCGACGAGCAACTACACGATGGGCCTGCTCGTCAACCGGAAGCTCTTCAAGGACGCGGGGCTCGACCCGGACGCCCCGCCGCGCACGTGGGACGAGGTGCGGGCCGCCGCCAAGAAGATCGCGGGCCTGGGGAACGGCATCGCGGGCTTCGGCGAGTACAGCGCGGGCAACACGGGCGGATGGCACTTCACCGCGCAGATGTACAGCGTGGGCGGCGAGGTCGTCGACGCGAGCGGGAAGAAGGCCGCCTTCAACAACGACCTGGGGAAGCAGGTCGCCGAGAACCTCCACGCCATGCGCTGGGAGGACGACAGCATGGGCAAGACCCAGCTGCTCCAGTGGGGCGACCTGCAGAAGCAGATCGCCACGGACAAGCTCGGGATGTTCCTCGCCGCGCCGGACGACATCGCGTACATGGTGCAGCAACTCGGCGCGAAGTACGAGAACTTCGGGATGGGCCCGATACCCGGCGGCAGGAACACGCTGGCCGGCGGCAACAACTACATGGTCAAGAAGGGCATCTCCGGCGACAAGATCAAGGCCGCCGTCGCCTGGCTGAACTTCAAGAACCTCAGCGTCGGCAAGGGGCAGTTCGACTGGGCCCGCACCAAGGCCGACAGCCTCCCGGTCGGCGTGCCGCAGCCGAACTTCTGGCTGGGCGAGTCGAAGACCAAGGACGACGCGGCACGCGTGCAGAACGCGACGATGCCCGTCGCCAACTTCAAGAGCTTCATGGACAACCCCGTCGCCGGAAAGGCCGAGCCGCCGAAGGCGCAGGAGGTCTACAAGGTCCTCGACAACGTGATGTCGGGCCTCCTCACCAACGAGGACGCCGACATCGACAAGCTGCTCGCGACCGCCGAGGCGCAGGTCGACCAGGTCCTCGCCCACCAGTGACCCCTTCCCGGCGGTGGCGGGCGGAGGGAGTCGGTCCCCCTCCCGGCCCGCCCCCGCCGGGGCATCCGCCCGGCCCCGGGCCCGCCCCCGTCCGGGTGTCCGCCCGGCCCCGGGCCGGAACCCGTCCGGGCACCTCCCCGGCCCCGGCCCGCCCCGCCGGGCACCGTAATCCGGCAGACCAGCACCAAGGAGCGACGATGTCGGCGCCCAGCCTGACCCCGAGCAAGACGGGAACGTCCCGTCACTCCCCGCCGCCGGCGGCGGGGCCCGTGCCACCTGGTGGCCGGTTCGTGAAGAACCTGAAGCACAATCTGACGGCGCACGGGTTCCTGATCGGCGCCGTCGTCTGCTTCGCGGTGTTCTCGTGGTACCCGATGGTCCGGGAGTTCCTCCTGGCCTTCCAGAAGACGGAAAGCGGGCAGACCAGCTGGGTCGGACTGGAGAACCTCGCCACCGTCTTCGACGACCCGGCGTTCTGGCAGGCGTGGCGCAACACGCTGCTGTTCACCGTCCTCGCGCTGGTCTTCGGATTCGCGGTCCCCTTCGTCGTGGCGATCGTCATCAACGAGTTCCGGCACGGCCAGGGGTATCTGCGGCTGCTGGTCTACCTGCCCGTGATGCTGCCGCCGGTCGCGTCGGTGCTGCTCTTCAAGTACCTGTACGACCCCGGCTACGGGCTCCTCAACGAGCTGCTGCGGTTCCTCCACCTACCGGAGCAGCAGTGGCTGCAGGACCCGGACCTGTCGATGCTGTCCGTCGTCATCGCCTCGACCTGGATGAACATGGGCGGCGCGGCACTCATCTACCTCGCCGCGCTCCAGGGCATCCCCGGCGAGCTGTACGAGGCGGCGGAGCTGGACGGCGCGGGGCTGTTCCGCAAGGTCTGGCACGTCACCATCCCGCAGACCCGCCTGATCCTGTCGCTGATGCTGCTCATGCAGGTCATCGCGACGATGCAGGTCTTCGTCGAACCGTTCCTGCTGACCGGCGGCGCCGGCCCCGAGGGATCGACGACGACCGTCGTCCACCTGATCTACCAGTACGCCTTCAACTTCAACGACTACGGTGCCGCGGCGGCGCTCGGCCTGCTCCTGCTCGTGCTCCTGTCCGGATTCTCGGCGGTGTACGTGAAGCTCAGCCGCGCCGAGGACGAGTAGGACCCGGGGAGACCACGTATGTCCACACGCACGCTCATCTCGCCCGCGCAGCTCGCCAAGCCCCGCGCCAAGGCCCTCTACCGGGCGACGTTCGCACTGGTCGTCGGCGGATTCACCCTGGTGTTCCTCGGCCCCCTGTACTGGATGGTGTCCAGCGGCTTCAAGGACACCCAGGAGGTCGTGCGGACGCCGCCGACCCTGGTGCCCGGATCGTTCGCCCCCGAGAACTACACACGGGCGTGGGAGGTCATGGACCTCTCCACCCTGCTCTTCAACACCCTCTACTACGCCTTCGGCGCCCTCGCGTTCCAGCTGGTCCTCGACGTCGCCGCCGCGTACTCGCTCTCCAAACTGCGCCCGGTCTTCGGCAAGGCCATCCTCGGCGGCATGCTCGTCACGCTGATGATCCCGGCGACCGTCCTGGTCGTGCCGCAGTACCTGACCGTGCTCGACGTGCCGGTGGTGGAGCGGAACCTGCTGAACACGCCGTGGGCGATCTGGCTCCCGGCGGTCACCAACGCCTTCAACATCTTCCTGCTCAAGCGGTTCTTCGACTCCATCCCGAAGGAACTGCTCGACGCGGCGGCCATGGACGGCGCGAGCCCGCTGCGGATCCTGCGCTCCATCGTGCTGCCGATCTCGCGGCCGATCCTCGGCGTCGTCTCGATCTTCGCGGTCGTCGGCGTCTGGAAGGACTTCCTCTGGCCGATGCTCACGCTGCCCGATCCGACCAAGCAGACGCTGAACGTGGGGATCTACTCGCTCTCCACCGGCGTGCCCGTGAACGTGCTCATCGCCGCCCTCGCCATCGCCTCCGTACCGACCCTGCTCATCTTCCTGGTGTTCCAGCGCAACATCATGAGCGGTCTCACGGCCGGCGGCCTCAAGGGCTGAACCGGGCCCAGGCCTTGAGGCCCCAGGCTCCTGCTTTCGCGCCCCGCGCCCCGCGCCTTGAGCCCCGCGCCCTGAGCCCCGCGCCCCGGGTCCTGAGCTCCTGAGCCCGTGAGCCCCAGGGCTCCACCCCGAGGCCCCCGGCCCGTACCTCTCACCACCAAGCCTTCGCCGTCGGCCCGTCCGACGCCCCGCAGCAACCGGGCCGGCGGCGAAGACCCCGACCTGCCCGAAAGGACCGTCACGTGGCAGCCCCTCACTCGACCCGCACCGACGACTGGTGGCGCGATGCCGTCATCTACCAGGTGTATCCCCGCAGCTTCGCCGACGGCGACGGCGACGGCACCGGGGACCTCGCGGGAGTCCGGGCGAGACTGCCCTATCTCGCGGAACTCGGTGTGGACGCGGTCTGGTTCACCCCCTGGTACCTCTCCCCGCTGGTGGACGGCGGGTACGACGTCGCCGACTACCGCACCATCGACCCCGCGTTCGGGACCCTCGCCGAGGCGGAGAAGCTGATCTCCGAGGCCGCCGGACTCGGCATCAAGGTCGTCGTCGACATCGTCCCCAACCACGTGTCCGACCGGCACGCCTGGTTCCGCGCCGCCCTCGCCGCAGGTCCCGGCAGCCCCGAGCGCGCCCGGTTCCACTTCCGCCCCGGGCGGGGCGAGAACGGCGAACTGCCGCCCAACACCTGGCCCTCCCAGTTCTCCGGACAGACCTGGACCCGGGTCCCCGACGGCGAGTGGTACCTCCACCTCTTCACCCCCGAGCAGCCCGACCTCAACTGGGCGCACCCCGAGGTCCGCGCGGAACACGAGGACGTGCTGCGCTTCTGGTTCGCACGCGGGGTCGCCGGCGTCCGCATCGACTCCGCCGCCCTGCTCACCAAGGCCCCCGGGCTGCCGGACTTCGTCGAGGGCGTCGATCCCCACCCCTACGTCGACCAGGACGAGATCCACGACATCTACCGCGCGTGGCGGGCGATAGCCGACGAGTACGGCGGCGTGTTCGTGGGGGAGGTGTGGCTGCCGGACTCCGAGCGGTTCGCCCGCTACCTGCGCCCCGACGAACTCCACACCGCCTTCAACTTCAACTTCCTCGCCTGCCCCTGGGACCCGGAGCGGCTGCGCCACACCATCGACGACACCCTCGCCGAGCACGCTCCCGTCGGCGCCCCCGCCACCTGGGTCCTGTGCAACCACGACGTCACCCGGACCGCGACCCGCTACGGCCGCGCCGACACCGCGTTCGACTTCGCGACCAAGCGCTTCGACACGCCCACCGACCTGGCACTCGGCACCCGGCGCGCCCGGGCCGCCGCCCTGCTCACCCTCGCCCTGCCCGGCTCCGTCTACCTCTACCAGGGCGAGGAACTGGGCCTTCCCGAAGCCGACGTCCCGCGCGACCGCATCGAGGACCCGATGCACTTCCGCTCCGGCGGCACCGATCCCGGCCGTGACGGCTGCCGCGTCCCGCTGCCCTGGACGGCCGATGCCCCGCACGCCGGTTTCGGTACGGCGGCGGCGTCCGAGCCGTGGTTGCCGCAGCCCGACGGGTGGGCCCGCTACGCGGTCGACCGACAGGGCGCCGACCCGGAGTCGATGCTCGCGCTGTACCGGGAGGCGCTGCTGCTGCGCAGGTCGGACGCCGGATTCGGCGACGGACCGCTGAAGTGGCTGCCCGCCGGGGAAGGGGTCCTCGCGTTCGCGCGGCCGCGTGGCCTGGTGTGCGTGGTGAGCCTCGCCGACGGGCCCGTGGCCCTCCCTCCGTACGAGCGACTGCTCCTGGCGAGCGGCCCGCTCACCACGGACGGGCTGCTGCCGCCGGACACGGCGGTGTGGCTGCGGGTCTGACCGCGCGACAGGCCCCGACCGATCGGCCCTGTGCCCGCCCGCGTCCGAGGGGTGGCGGGCACAGGGCTTCGGCCGGTAAGTCCACCTTCTTAAGTCAAGGCAAAAGAAAAGTGTGTTGCGCTTATTGACGGGGTTCGGCGGGCGCGGGCAAGGTGCGGGAGAGCGCTCTCCCGCACATCCCCCCGCCACAAGGAGAATCCCCCCATGCCCTCAGTCGGCATACCCGTCGCCACCGTGGTGGCCTCGACCCTGCTGGCGCTCCTGCCCGCCCAGCAGGCGCAAGCGGCCCCCGCCCTGCTGTCCCAGGGCAAGCCCGTCACCGCCTCCAGCCAGGAGCACTACGGCACCCCCGCGACCGACGCCGTCGACGGGAACCTCGGCACCCGCTGGTCGAGCGGCGCCTCCGACGACCAGTGGCTCCGGGTGGACCTCGGCGCCCCCGTGGCGGTCAGCCAGGTCGTGCTGCGCTGGGAGAGCGCGTACGCCAAGGCGTACCGCATCGAACTGTCCACCGACGGCACCACGTGGACCACCGCCTACAGCACGGACAGCGGCGCGGGCGGCACGGAGACGGTCGCCGTCTCCGGCACCGCCCGCTACGTGCGGATGCACGGCGTGACCCGCGCGACCGGATACGGCTACTCGCTCTGGGAGTTCCAGGTCTACGGAGACGCCGGCGGCACCACCCCACCGCCCACGGGCGCGGTCCGGGTGACCGGCTCCCAGGGCGCCTGGCAGCTGACCGTGGGCGGCCAGCCGTACACCGTCAAGGGCCTGACCTGGGGTCCGTCGATCGCGGACGCCCCGAAGTACCTGCCCGACGTGAAGTCCATGGGCGTCAACACCATCCGTACCTGGGGCACCGACGGCTCCACCAAGCCGCTCCTCGACGCCGCGGCGGCCCAGGGCATCAAGGTCGTGAACGGCTTCTGGCTCCAGCCCGGCGGCGGCCCCGGCTCCGGCGGCTGCGTCGACTACGTCACCGACACCGCGTACAAGACCACGATGCTCGACGAGTTCGCCAAATGGGTGGAGGCGTACAAGAGCCACCCCGCGACCCTCATGTGGAACGTCGGCAACGAATCCGTCCTCGGGCTCCAGAACTGCTACAGCGGGACCGCGCTCGAGAACCAGCGCAACGCCTACACCGGCTTCGTCAACGACGTCGCCCGGAAGATCCACACCATCGACCCCGACCACCCCGTGACCTCGACCGACGCCTGGACCGGCGCCTGGCCCTACTACAAGCGCAACGCCCCCGACCTCGACCTCTACTCCATGAACTCCTACGACAACCTCTGCAAGGTGCGCCAGGACTGGATCGACGGCGGCTACACCAAGCCCTACCTCATCACCGAGACGGGCCCGGCCGGCGAGTGGGAGGTCCCGAACGACGTCAACGGCGTCCCCGACGAGCCGACCGACCAGCAGAAGGCCGCCGGCTACACCGCCGTCTGGAACTGCGTCACCGGCCACCAGGGCGTCGCCCTCGGCGCCACGATGTTCCACTACGGCACCGAACACGACTTCGGCGGCGTCTGGTTCAACCTGGTGCCCGACGGCCTGAAGCGCCTCTCCTACTACGCCGTCAAGAAGGCCTACACCGGCTCCGTCGCCGGCGACGACACCCCGCCGGTGATCAGCGGCATGACCGTCTCGCCCGCCACCGCCGCCCCGGCCGGTCGCGAGTTCACCGTCCGCGCCGACATCCGCGACCCCGACGGCGACCCCGTCACCCCCAAGATCTTCCTGAGCGGGAACTACGCCAACGGGGACAAGCGCCTCGTCGAGGCGCGGTGGCGCGCCACCGGTGACGGCACCTTCGCGGTCACCGCCCCCGAGAAGCTCGGGGTCTGGAAGGTGTACGTCCAGGCCGAGGACGGCCACGGCAACGCCGGCATCGAGACCAAGTCAGTCCGCGTGGTCGCCCCTCCCGTCGCCGGCACGAACCTCGCCCTCGACCGGCCCACCACCGCCTCCTCCTACCAGACCGGCTACGGCGACTGCCCCTGCCCGCCGGCCCGCGCCACCGACGGCCGCGCCGACACCCGCTGGGCCAGCGACTGGAGCGACCCCCAGTGGCTCCAGGTCGACCTCGGAGCCGTGAAGCCCATCCGTACGGTGCAGCTGGTCTGGGA
Organism: Streptomyces sp. NPDC056361; assembly: GCF_042262805.1. Lineage (NCBI taxonomy): Bacteria > Bacillati > Actinomycetota > Actinomycetes > Kitasatosporales > Streptomycetaceae > Streptomyces > Streptomyces sp. NPDC056361. Next base: position 22,260 of record NZ_JBHJQI010000098.1, on the reverse strand, counting down.
CCCCGCGTACGCCAGGTCCTACGAGGTCCAGGTCTCCGACGACGGCACCACCTGGCGCACGGTCCACACCACGACCACCGGCGACGGCGACGTCGACACCCTCTCCCTCGCCACCACCGGCCGCCACGTACGCCTCCAACTGACGGCCCGCGGAACCGGCTGGGGCTACTCGCTCCACGAGTTCGGCGTCTACAGCTGACCGGAGTCCGCACCCCTTCAAGCCGCACCACCGCACACGCACTACCGCACACGCACCACCCAAAGCGCACCACCCAAAGCGCACCACCGAAGACGCACCACCGCACACGCACCACCGAAAGGCACCAACCGACAGGTACCACCCCCCCACGGGCAGGAGACCCCCATGAGAGCGAGTCCCAAGAGGCTCCCCGCACTGCTCCTCGGCACCGCCCTCGTCGCCACCCTCCTCGGTGTCGGCACCCTCGCCTCGGCCGCCGACCCGGCGGCCGACGCCCCGCCGCCGGCCGCCGCGGCCCATGCCGGACACCGGATGGCCGCCTCCCTCCAGGCGTCGGGCGACGACGCGGACGGCGACGGCTACATCCCCGCCGTACCCCAGGTCACCGGCGTGACGCCGTCGACCGCGACCCCGCCGCCGCGGTACTTCCACGAGTTCCAGGCCAACTGCGCCGTCTCGCACACGGCCCCCGACGACCCCATCGTCTACCCCGGCCAGCCGGGCCGGTCGCACGACCACACGTTCATGGGCAACACCTCCACGAACGCGAACAGCGTCACCGGCACCCTCTACGGCGGCGCCACCGCCTGCAAGGCGCCCGCCGACGCCTCCGCCTACTGGATGCCCACCCTGTTCGACGGTGACCGCAAGATCCTTCCCGTCGGCCCCCAGGTCATCTACTACAAGACCGGTGTCACCGACTACACGAGCGTGCGGCCCTTCCCGAAGGGCCTCCGGTTCGTCGTCGGCAACCCGATGCAGACCGCCCAGCAATTCCGCGAGCACAAGGGCTTCGTCGAGGGCTGGGAGTGCGGTGACAGCTTCTTCAACGTCGACTTCCCCGCGAGCTGCCCGAACCGACCCGACGTCCAGCTCAACCTTCGCATGCAGGCGCCCAGTTGCTGGAACGGCCTGTACCTGGACACGCCCGACCACCAGAGCCACATGGCGTACCCGGTCGTCAAGCCCGGCACCAACGACAACATGTGTCCGGCCTCCCACCCGGTTGCCCTGCCGATGATCGAGTTCAAGATGGCCTTCCCGGTCAACGGCGACATGAGCCAGGTGCGCCTGGCCAGTGGCCGCGGCTACTCCTTCCACTACGACTTCTTCAACGCCTGGGAGGAGCGCACCCTCAAGGCGATGGTCGACCACTGCATCGTGGGCGGCCTCCAGTGCAACGCACGGGGCTACGACGAGACGCACCCCGAGCGCGGCGCCGCACTGAACGAGCAGTACCGCCTGCCCTGACCGACCCCGCACCCGACACCGGCACCGGCCACCCCCTCACCGGGGGCGGCCGGTGCCTCCGAGCCGTGATCCGGCAACCCGACGAGAGAACCGACAAGGGAGAGATGAGCGACGAACGGGTCGTCATGACAGACGACATGCTCGACCGACTGGTCGGGAAGCTGGACCTGGAACGGAAGGTCCGGCTCCTGACCGGCGTCACGACCTGGCGGACGGCCGCCGAAGCCGCGATCGGCCTGCGGGAGATGGTCTTCTCCGACGGCCCGGCGGGCGTACGGGGCGAGGCCTGGGACGAGCGCCGCACCTCGTGCCTCCTGCCGTCCGCGTCCGCGCTCGGCGCGACCTGGGACGAGGCGCTGCTGCGGCGCCTCGGCGGCCTGCTCGCCGCCGAGGCGGTCCGCAGGGGCGTCGACGTCGTCCTCGCGCCGACCCTGAACCTGCACCGCACCCCCCTCGGAGGTCGGCACTTCGAGTGCTTCTCGGAGGACCCGGAGCTGACCGGACGCACGGGTGCGGCGCTGATCCGCGGCCTCCAGGAGCACGGCGTGGCCGCGACCGCGAAGCACTTCGTCGCGAACGACTCGGAGACCGACCGGCTGAGTGTGGACGTCCGGGTCTCCGAGCGGGCGCTCCGGGAGGTGTACCTGGCGCCGTTCGAAGCGGCCGTCGACGCCGGGGCGTGGGTGGTCATGGCCGGCTACAACGGCGTCGACGGCACGACGATGACGGCCCATCCGCTCCTCGCCGAGCCGCTGAAGGGGGAGTGGGGCTTCGACGGCGTCGTGGTCTCCGACTGGGCCGCCGTGCGCACCGCCGAGGAACCGGCGCGGGCCGCGCTCGACCTCGCGATGCCCGGCCCGGCGAGTCCCTGGGCGGCGGACCTGGTCCGGGCCGTGCGCGCGGGCCGTGTCCCCGAGAGCGCCGTCGACGAGAAGGTCCGGCGGCTGCTCCGGCTCGCCCGCAGGGTCGGCGCGCTCGGCGACGTCCCCCGACGCCGCCCGCCGCTCCCGGACGAAGGGGTGCGGCGGCTGTTGCGCCACGCGGTCGCGGCCGGAGCGGTCCTGCTGCGCAACGACGGCGTGCTGCCGCTCGACCCCGGCGGTCTGGGCACGGTCGCCGTGATCGGCGAGCACGCCGCCTCGCCCCGCGTCCAGGGCGGCGGCAGCGCCGGCGTCTTCCCGTCCGCCGTGGTGACGCCGCTCGCCGGCATCCGCGCGTGTCTGCGCGGCCGCGGCCGGGTGACGTACACCGCGGGTCCGTCGACGGACGCCCCGCCGGAACCGCTCGACGCTGGCCGGTGCACGGACCCGCGCTCCGGCGAACCGGGGCTGCTGCTGCGCTGCCTGGACGCGGAAGGCCGCGAACTCCGTGCGGAGCGGCGCCTGTCGGGGCGCCTGCTCGAACCGGAGCTCGCACCGGACACGCACACCGTGGAGATCCGGGCCCTGCTCCGCCCCGACACGACCGGGGCGTGGACCTTCGGGATCGGCGGCTTCGGGCGGATGACGATCGAGGTCGACGGGCACGTGATCCTGGACGGCACCTACCCGCGCGAGACCGACGATCCGGCGATCGTCCACGTCACCCCGCCCCTGCACACGGCGACGGGCCGGCTGGAGCGGGGGCGTCACGTCCATCTCGTCGCCCGCCGGGAGTTGGTGCCCGGTTCCGGCAGGGCGACCGTACTCGCCGCCGCGCCCCCGCGGCGCGCTCCCGACGAGGCGCTCGCCGAGGCGGTGGAGGCGGCCCACGGGGCGGACGCGGCGATCGTCGTCGTCGGCACGACCGAGCACGACGAGACGGAGGGGTACGACCGTACGCACCTGTCCCTGGGCGACGCGCAGAACGACCTGGTCCGCGCGGTCGCCGCGGCCAACCCCCGTACCGTCGTCGTCGTCAACAGCGGCGGACCGGTCGAACTGCCCTGGCGCGACGAGGTGGCGGCCGTGCTCCTCGCCTGGTTCCCCGGGCAGGAGGCCGGCGCGGGGCTCGCCGACGTGCTCTTCGGCCGCCGCGAGCCGGGCGGCAGGCTCCCCACGACCTGGGCCGCCACGCTCGCCGACGCGCCCGTCACCCGCACGCGCCCCGTCGACGGCCGACTCGACTACACGGAGGGGCTGCACGTCGGCCACCGCGCCTGGCTGCGGGCGGGTACACGGCCCGCCTACTGGTTCGGGCACGGCCTCGGCTACACGACGTGGGAGTACGGGGAGGTCGACGCCCCCGCCCGGATCGAACCGAACGCCTCGTTCACCGTGCGGGTGGAGGTGCGCAACACGGGAACGCGCTCCGGGCGCGAGGTCGTCCAGGTGTACCTGGCGCGAGCCGACTCCGCCGTGGAGCGACCCGCGCGCTGGTTCGCCGGCCACGCGGCGGTCCGCGCGGAGCCCGGCGGGTCGGTGGTCGCCGAGGTCGTCGTGACGCCCCGGGCGCTGCGGCACTGGTCGTCGCGGGACGGCGGGTGGTGTGTCGAGCCGGGGACGTACCGGCTGATCGTGGGCCGCTCCGCGGGTCTCGTGGAACACGAGACGGACGTGACGGTGGGGCATCCTCCGGAGGACCGGAATGCGTGAGGACCGGACCGCGATTTCCGCATTCCGGTGGACGGGTGGGAAGGGGGGGGCGATCACCGTCCGTCGTCCGTATAAGGGGGTGATCGCCGTCCGCCGTCCGTATATCGAATTCCCCCTTCCCGTACGCAGTGAATTCCCGGCACGGGATCGGCGAATGCTCCGGCGCGAATACGGGTTCCGGGGCGGGGTGGCCGCGCCGTGCTTCGCCCGGCCCGCCCGTCGTGCGCGGGAAATCGGCACGTTAGAGTACGGGCGTGATCAGGCGGGGACCGACGCTGGAAGACGTGGCGCGGGAGGCGGGCGTCTCCAGGGCGACGGTCTCGCGGGTCGTCAACGGGGTGCGCAACGTGGACCCGGCGATCCAGGACGTGGTGCGACAGGCCATCGAGCGCACCGGATACACCCCCAACAGCGCCGCCAGGAGCCTGGTCACCGGCCGAGTCGCGCAGGCGGCCCCGCGCGCCGAGACGGTGGCGCTGGTCATCTCGGGGGCGGGGGACGCGTTCGCCGCGCGGGTGTTCGCCGACCCCTTCTTCGGGCGGGTCGTGAGCGGTGCCGTGACGTATCTGCGGGGGCGCGCGGCGCACCCCGTGCTGATGTTCGCGGAGTCCGGGGCGGCCAGGCGGCAGGTGGTGGACCACCTGCGCCGGGGCAGCGCCGACGGGGCGCTCGTCGTGTCCATCCAGGCCGACGACCCGCTGCCGCTGATGCTGGCCGCCGCGGGCATCCCCCTCGTGCTCTTCGCGCGGCCCCCGGAGGGATCGGAGGCCGCCTACGTCGACGTGGACCACCACGAGGGCGGCCGGCTCGCCGCCGCGCACCTGCTGGCCAGGGGATGCCGGAATCCCGCGACGATCCGCGCGCCCCGGGACCTCCCGGCCGGCGAGGCCCGTCTCGCCGGTTTCCGCGATGCCCTGGAGAGCGCGGGAAGGGCTGCGCCTCCGGTGGTGGAGGGCGGGTTCACGGTCGAGAGCGGCGCGGCGGCGATGCGCCGGCTCCTGGCGGAGCACCCGCGCGTGGACGGTGTCTTCGCCGCCAACGACCTGATGGCGCAAGGGGCGTGCGAGGTGCTGCGCGAGCGGGGCCTGAGCGTGCCCGGGGACGTGGCGGTGGTGGGGTTCGACGACTCCAGCGTCGCCGTGACTTGCCGGCCGCCGCTGACCACGGTGCGCCAGCCCGTGGAGCGGATGGCGGCGGCCATGGCCGAGCTGCTCGTCGGACGGCTCCAGGGCTCGCCGACCGGGCCGGCGCACCTGGTGTTCGCCCCCGAACTCGTCGTACGGGAATCGGCCTGACCGTGCCGCGCGACGGGCGGCGCGACGGTGTGCCGACGGCATTCGCACGCCGGTGAATTCCTGTTTCCGCAATACGTACGAAACTGTTCCGCAGCGCTTCGTGATGGGCTACTTTCGGCCACACACCCCCTGTGATCCTTCTACTCCGGGCGGATTTCCATGAGTCGCGCCATCGTGCTGCGAGATGTGAGCAAGAAATACGGCGGTTCCCACGTGGTGCGGCGGGTGTCCCTCACCGTCGAACCGGGGGAGTTCCTGGTGCTGCTCGGTCCTTCCGGATGCGGCAAGTCCACCGTCCTGCGGATGATCGCCGGCCTGGAGGACATCACCGACGGCGACCTGTTCCTCGACGGTGAGCACGCGAACGACGTGCCGCCCCGCGAGCGGGACATCGCCATGGTGTTCCAGAACTTCGCCCTCTACCCGTCCATGACCTCGCGGGAGAACATCGGCTTCCCCTTGAAGCTGCGGGAACCCTCGGCGGACCACGACCCGCAGGTGGAGGCGACCGCGCGGATGCTCGCCATCGAGGACCTGCTCGACCGGCTGCCCGGGCAGCTGTCCGGCGGGGAGCGCCAGCGCGTGGCGATGGGCCGGGCGATCTCCCGGCGCCCGTCGGTCTTCCTCCTCGACGAGCCGCTGTCCAGTCTCGACGCCAAGCTGCGCGGCCACCTCCGGGCCGAGATAGCCCGCCTCACCGACGAACTGGGCGTCACCACGGTCTATGTGACGCACGACCAGTCCGAGGCCATGTCGCTGGGCGACCGCGTAGCGGTCATGCGCGACGGCGTCCTCCAACAGGTCAGCCCTCCGCAGGAGTTGTACGCTCGACCCGCCAACGTCTTCGTCGCGGCCTTCGTCGGCACCCCGCGCATCAACCTCCTCGACGCGGTCGTCCACGCGCCCCTCGACGGACCGATGACCCTGGAGCTGGGCAGCCAGCGCCTCGTACTTCCACAGCCGTTGAGCATCGACCACCAGCTCCTGCGGATCCAGCAAGGCCGCCCGATCATCGTCGGGCTGCGCTCCGAGGCCGTACGCATCGCACCGCCGAGCCAGAAGCGGCCCGGTGAGGCGACGCTCGTCGGGATCGTGGAGCACGTCGAGTACCAGGGCCACGAGGCGCTCGTACACCTGGACACCGGCTCGCGGCCCGCCGTCGTGGCCGACCTGGAAGCCTCGCGGCCCCGCTCCGGCGGGCGGCGCACGAGCGGCCGCCGGAAGCGCGGATTCGGCCGGATCAGGGCCCGCGCGGCGGCTCTCGGCGTCGGCAGGGCGGCCCCGGCAGGCCGCACGTCGGCCCTCCCCGCCCCCGAGCCCGTCCCGTACGCCGACCCCCACGCAGCCCACGAACGGCGCACCGCCGGCCGCAGCGACCTCGTCCTGCGGACCGGTCCCCACGTCCGCGTCCGTCCCGGCGCCCAGGTTCCCCTCCTCGTCGACCTGGCCCAGCTGTACGTCTTCGACCACCAGGGCGCCAGGATCTGCCCGGCCCCGGACGCTCTGCCGGGCCTGGACCAGTAGGCGGCGGGGGAGTACCGACCGGCCGGCCAGGCGTCGTGGGGCAGACGGGAATGTTGACGACAGGTCCTAGTGCGCGGCCCGCTCCCGGAGCGTCTCCTGCCAGGCCGGAGCGGCCTCCTCGGGGTTCGGTGGGGCGAGGCGGCCGCCGCGGGCGAAGAAGTCGGCGAGGGGGAGGATCGCGGCGCCGACGGTGACGGCGTCGGGGCCGAGGGTGCCGAGGCCGATCCGTACGCGGGAGGAGGGGAAGGTGAGGGCGTAGTCCTGGGCGTATCCCCGGACGGTGTCCAGGAAGCGGGTGCCGAGCTGGAGGCCCGCCCAGCCGCCGACGAGGATGCGTTCGGGCTGGAAGAGGTTGATGAGGTCGGCGAAGCCGGCGCCGAGGTATTCGGCGGTCTCCTCCAGGACGGCGAGGGCGGTGGCGTCCGGGTGCGTGCCGGGGTCGGCGGGGTAGGCGGCGGCGAGCATCGCGGTGAGGGCGGTCTCCTCGTCGGCGCCGGCCGGGGGCCTGCCGCCGGCCTCGCGCCACCGTTCGAGGAGCGCCTCGGCGCCCGCGTACGCCTCCAGGCAGCCGCGGGCGCCGCAGCGGCAGCGGCGGCCGCGGACCCGTACCGTCAGGTGCCCCCATTCCACGGCCCGGCCGGGTCGTAGGTCGTCGGAGACGACCGAGGCGCCGACGCCCGAGCCGAAGAGGACGACCACGGCGTTGCGGACGCCCCGGCCGGCGCCGAACCACATCTCGGCCTGGCCGAGGGTCTTGGCGCCGTTGTCGATGACGTACGGCACGGACGCGGGCAGGGGCACGGTCTCGCGCAGGAGGCGTTCCAGTGGGACGGCGTCCCAGCCGATCGTCTGGCCGTGCACGACGGCGGGGCCTTCGGGGTCGCGGACGACGATGCCGGGGACGCCGACGCCCACCCCGAGCAGCCGCTCGGGGTCGATGCCGGCCTGCCGGACGACCTCCTCGACGCCGTCGCGGACGTGGCCGACGACGACGCCGACCTCGTACCGGTCGACGCGGCGGGGGCCCTCCGGGTCCAGCGGCCGCTCCACGCGGGCGAGTTCGGTGAGTGCCATGTCGAACAGCTCGACGCGGACGCGGGTCTCGCCGACGTCCACGCCGATCATGTAGGCGCTCGTCTGGCGGATGCGGAGGAGGGTGCGCGGGCGGCCGCCGGCCGAGTCGACGCTGCCGGCCTCCTCCACGAGGCCGTCCGCGACGAGTTCGGCGACGACGTTGCTGACCGAACCCGAGCTCAGTCCGGTCGCGGGGCCCAGCGAGAAGCGGCTCATCGGCCCGTCGAAATACAACCGTTGCAGTACCGCGGTGCGGTTCTCCCGCCGCAGGTCACGCACGGTCCGGCCGCTGCGTACGCTCACCGAGCACCCTCTTCCCTTGGATCGGATTCGCAACATACCCCTGGCAGACCTCTTGACGCCACCTTCGCTTGAGGTTTAACTCACATCCTAAATTAAGTCGGGAGAGGGCTTCGGAGGTTGAACGCGGGACGTCGCGCTCCCTCCTCCCCGACTTCCCACGCCCCCTAGAAAGGCCCTTGGGACCATGCGCAGAATCAGAGCCGCCGCCGTCGGTGCCGTCACCCTCTCCCTCGTCCTCTCGGCGGCCGCCTGCGGAGGCGGCTCCACCGACGGGGCCGGCTCCAACACCCAGCCGAAGACCCTCACCTACTGGGCCTCCAACCAGGGCGCGAGCCTGGAGGTCGACAAGAAGGTCCTCCAGCCCGAACTCGACAAGTTCGAGAAGGAGACCGGCATCAAGGTGAAGCTGGAGGTCGTCCCCTGGTCCGACCTCCTCAACCGCATCCTCACCGCCACCACCTCCGGCCAGGGCCCGGACGTCCTCAACATCGGCAACACCTGGAGCGCCTCCCTCCAGGCCAGCGGCGCCCTGCTGCCCTGGGACGCGAAGAACTTCGAGAAGATCGGCGGAAAGGACCGCTTCGTCGACTCCGCCCTCGGCTCCACCGGCGTCCAGGGCCAGGACCCGGCCGCCGTCCCGCTGTACTCCATGGCGTACGCGCTCTACTACAACAAGAAGATGTTCAAGGACGCCGGCGTGGAGAAGCCCCCGGCCACCTGGGACGAGCTGATCGCCACCGGCAAGAAGATCACCAAGGGCGGCGGTTCCGGCATAGGCGTCGAGGGCTCCAACCTCTCCAACAACATCCACCAGGTCTTCGTCCTCGGCAAGCAGCACGGTGCCGACTTCTTCACCCCCGACGGCAAGGCCGACTTCACCTCCGACGGCGCCGTCGCCGCCGTCAAGCAGTACGTCGACCTCATGGCCACCGACAAGATCGTCGCCCCCGGCAACGCCGAGTACGCCCAGAACCAGTCCCTCAGCGACTTCGCCAAGAACAAGACCGCCATGGTCCTCTGGCAGACCGCCTCCGCCACGTTCAAGGCCCAGGGCATGGCCGACGACGAGTGGGGCGTCGCCCCCGCGCCCGTCCCGTCCGGCGCCCCCGGCCAGGGCAAGGCCACCAACTCCATGGTCGCCGGCATCAACCTGGCCGTCTTCAAGAACACCAAGAACATCGACGGCGCCCTCAAGTTCGTGAACTTCATGACCGGCGACGCCGAGCAGAAGGTCCTCAACACGGCCTACGGCTCCATCCCGCCGGTGAAGAGCGCCCAGCAGGACCCCGCGTTCAGCGGCCCCGCCCTCGCCGTCCTGCGCGACACGCTCGCCACCAGCGCCGCCGCCCTCCCGCAGGTCCCCGAGGAGTCGCAGTTCGAGACCGTCGTCGGCACCGCGGTCAAGGAGCTGTTCGCCGACGCCGCCGCCGGCCGCGCCGTCACCACCGAGTCGGTCCGGGCCAAGCTCGAAAAGGCCCAGCAGCAGATGCCCAAGAAGTGAGTCCGAACGCCACCATGACCACCACCGCCATCGAGAAGAGCGGCGGACGGAGCGGGCAGCGGCACACCCCCGGGACGGCGCCCCGCCGGCGCCGCCCCGGGCGGCTCAAGGCCGCAAGCCTGCCGTACCTGCTGCTCCTGCCGGCCCTGCTCCTCGAACTCCTGGTCCACCTCGTGCCGATGTTCATCGGCATCGTGATGAGCTTCCGGGAACTCACCCAGTTCTTCATCCGCGACTGGAGCAGCGCCCCCTGGGCCGGCCTGGACAACTACGCCGTCTCCGTCGACTTCGACGCCCCCGTCGGCGAGGCGCTGCTCGCCTCGTTCTTCACCACCTGCCTCTTCACGCTCTGCTCGGTCGGCCTGTGCTGGCTGCTCGGCACCGCGGCCGCGATCTTCATGCAGGAGACCTTCAGGGGCCGGGGCTTCCTGCGGGCGCTCTTCCTCGTCCCGTACGCCCTGCCGGTCTACGCGGCGGTCATCACCTGGGCGTTCATGTTCCAGCGGGACAACGGCCTCGTGAACCACGTGCTGCACGACCAGCTCGGCATCGGTGACAGCCCCGCCTTCTGGCTCATCGGCGACAACGCCTTCGTGACCCTGCTGGTCGTCTCCGTCTGGAAGGGCTGGCCCTTCGCCTTCCTCATCATGATGGCCGGGCTCCAGAACATCCCCAAGGAGATCTACGAGGCCGCGGCCCTCGACGGGGCCGGCGTCTGGCAGCAGATCCGCCGCATCACCCTGCCGTCCCTCCGCCCGGTCAACCAGGTCCTGGTCCTCGTGCTCTTCCTCTGGACCTTCAACGACTTCAACACCCCCTTCGTCCTCTTCGGGAAGGCGGCCCCCGAGTCCGCCGACCTGATCTCCCTGCACATCTACCAGTCCTCGTTCCAGACCTGGAACTTCGGCACCGGCTCGGCGATGTCCGTCCTCCTGCTGCTGTTCCTCCTGGTCGTCACGGGCGGCTACCTGTTCCTCACCACCCGGGGAAGGAAGGCGAGCGATGCCTGACACCGCACGGAGGCGCCCGCGCTCCCCGATGGCGATGCCCCGCTCCTTCCTCTGGAGCCGCCGGATCTTCCTCACCCTGCTCACCGGCTTCGTCCTGCTACCGGTGTACGTGATGGTCTCCAGTTCCCTGAAGCCGCTCGAGGACGTCTCGGGGAAGTTCCAGTGGATCCCCTCAGGGCTCACCCTCCGGCCGTACTTCGACATCTGGGAGACCGTCCCGCTCGCCGACTACTTCGTGAACTCGGTGGTCGTCGCCGGGGCCGCGACGGTCTGCTCCGTCACCATCGCGGTCTTCGCGGCCTACGCGGTCAGCCGGTACGCCTTCCGCGGCAAGCGCGTCTTCACGGTCACCGTGCTGTCCACGCAGATGTTCCCCGGCATCCTCTTCCTGCTGCCGCTGTTCCTCATCTACGTCAACATCGGCAACGCCACCGGCATCGCCCTCTTCGGCTCGCGCGGCGGTCTGATCCTCACGTATCTGACCTTCTCGCTGCCGTTCTCGGTCTGGATGCTCATCGGCTACTTCGACGCGGTGCCGCGCGACCTCGACGAAGCCGCCAAGGTCGACGGCTGCGGCCCCCTCGGAGCCCTCTTCCGGGTCATCATGCCCGCCGCGGTCCCCGGCATCGTCGCCGTCGCCGTGTACGCCTTCATGACCGCGTGGGGCGAGGTCCTCTTCGCCTCGGTCATGACCAACGACACCACCCGCACCCTCGCCGTCGGCCTCCAGGGCTACGCCACCCAGAACGACGTCTACTGGAACCAGGTGATGGCCGCCTCCCTCGTGGTCAGCGTGCCCGTCGTCGCCGGGTTCCTCCTCCTCCAGCGCTACCTCGTCACCGGCCTCACCGCCGGCGCGGTCAAGTGACGCCGCCCACCGGCGCCACCGCCACTGAAAGGACTCCCGTGTCTGAACCGCTCGACCTCGCCGCCTTCCCGGCCTCCTTCACCTGGGGCACGGCCACGTCCGCGTACCAGATCGAGGGCGCCGTCGCCGAGGACGGCCGCGGCCCCTCCATCTGGGACACCTTCTCGCGCACCCCCGGTGCCGTCGACAACGGCGACCACGGCGACACCGCCTGCGACCACTACCACCGGTGGCCCGAGGACGTCGCCCTGATGAAGGAGCTCGGGACCGACGCCTACCGGCTGTCCGTCGCCTGGCCCCGCGTGCTGCCCGGCGGCGACGGGCCGGTCAACGCGGCCGGACTCGACTTCTACGACCGGCTCGTCGACGGTCTGCTCGACGCCGGGATCACCCCGTCCGTCACCCTGTACCACTGGGACCTGCCGCAGGCCCTCCAGGACCGCGGCGGCTGGACCGTCCGCGAGACGGCCGAACACCTCGCGGCCTACTCCACCGTCGTCGCCGAACGCCTCGGCGACCGCGTCACCCAGTGGGCCACCCTCAACGAACCCCTCTGCTCGGGCTGGATAGGCCACCTGGAGGGGCGCATGGCCCCGGGCCTCACCGACCTCACGGCCGCCGTCCGCGCCTCGTACCACCTCCTGCTCGCCCACGGCCTCGCCACGCAGGCCGTCCGCGCCGCCGCTCCGGGCGCGCAGGTCGGCCTGGTCACCAACCACTCGACCGTCGCGCCCGCCTCCACCCGGCCCGAGGACGTCGCCGCGGCGGCCCGCATGGACGGCCACACCAACCGCTGGTGGCTCGACCCGGTGTACGGCCGGGGCTTCCCCGTCGACATGCGCGAGCTGTACGGGGTCGAACTCCCCGAGCGGCCGGGCGACCTGGAGACCATCGCCGCCCCGCTCGACTGGCACGGCCTCAACTACTACTTCCCGGCGACCGTCGCCGACGACCCCGCCGGCCCCGTCCCGTACGCGACCGAGGTCCGGCTGCCCGACGTGCCGCGCACCGGCATGGACTGGCAGATCGACGCGGGCGGTCTGGAGGCCTTCCTGCTGCGGCTCACCGAGGACTACGGCGTGCGCAAGCTGTACGTCACCGAGAACGGCTCGGCCTTCCCCGACACCGTCGGACCCGACGGCCGCGTCCATGACCCGGAGCGCACCCGCTACCTGGAGCAGCACCTCGCCGCCTGCGCCGCGGCGCTGCGCAAGGGCGCCCCGCTCGCCGGGTACTACGCCTGGTCCCTGCTCGACAACTTCGAATGGGCCTACGGCTACGACAAGCGCTTCGGCCTCGTCCACGTCGACTACGCGACGCAGCGGCGCACCGTGAAGAGCAGCGGGCGACGGTACGCGGACATCGTCCGGGCCCACCGGGAGGCCGCCTCCGGCTGACCCGCGGTCCTTCCCGCCACCTGAGAGCCGCCCCCGGCACCGCCGGGGGCGGCCTTCGGCATGCCCGCGCGACGGTGGCTCCCGCCGTCTCGCCCGCGGGGGCGTACCGGGCGATGTCGGGCACGATCGATGACGGATACCTGCAACTCGCTTGCGTCGCTTGCGCTAGTCTTGCGCTCATGACGCGACGACTTGCTCAAGTGGCGAAGAAGGTGGGGGTCAGCGAGGCCACGGTCAGCCGTGTCCTCAACGGCAAGCCCGGGGTCTCCGAAGCGACACGGCAGTCCGTGCTCACCGCCCTGGACGTCCTCGGATACGAGCGGCCCACGCAGCTGCGCGGCGAGCGCGCCCGGCTCGTCGGCCTGGTCCTTCCGGAGCTCCAGAACCCGATCTTCCCGGCGTTCGCCGAGGTCATCGGGGGCGCGCTCGCGCAGCAGGGGCTGACCCCCGTGCTGTGCACGCAGACCAAGGGGGGCGTGTCCGAGGCCGACTACGTGGACCTCCTGCTGCAGCAGCAGGTCTCCGGCGTGGTCTTCGCCGGAGGGCTGTTCGCGCAGGCCGCCGCACCGCACGACCACTACCACCAGCTGGCCGAGCGCAACATCCCGGTGGTCCTCATCAACGCCGCGATCGAGGGGCTGAACTTCCCCTGCGTCTCCTGCGACGACGCCGTCGCCGTCGAGCAGGCCTGGCGCCACCTCGCCTCCCTCGGGCACGAGCGGATCGGCCTGGTCCTCGGCCCCGGCGACCACATCCCCTCCCGCCGCAAGCTCGAAGCCGCCCGCGGCGTCGTCGCGGCCACCGGCAAGGAGCTGACCGACGAGTTCGTCGAGCGGTCGATCTTCTCCCTCGAAGGCGGCCAGGCCTCCGCCGCCCGGCTCCTGGAGCGCGGGGTCACCGGGATCGTGTGCGCGAGCGACCCGCTGGCCCTCGGGGCCATCCGGGCCGCGCGCCGGCGGGGGCTGTCGGTGCCGGAGGACGTGTCGGTCGTCGGCTTCGACGACTCGGCCTTCATGAACTGCACCGAGCCTCCGCTGTCGACCGTCCGCCAGCCCATCGAGGCCATGGGCCGCGCGGTCGTCGAACTGCTCTGCGCCCAGATCCAGGGCACCCAGACCCACCCCGGCGAGCTGCTCTTCGAGCCCGAACTCGTCGTCCGCGGGTCGACGGCGCAGCCGCCCGTCGGCTGAGCCGGGGCCTCCGCCCTCCGTTCGCTCCCTTCCCGCCGGCACCGGCACCGAGGACGCCTCCGAGGCGCCCGGTGCCGGTGCTTTTTTGCGTCCGGAAGTTCCCCGACCGTTGACAAAGTCGTGACCCGGTAGAAACCTGTCACCTCGGCGACGCAAAAGATTGACTGAATCACTCAAAAGTGAGGTCATGCGTCGCACTTCACTGTCGGAGTCATGCCGGGTTCCCGCCGAACACCCCTGTAGCTCTCCTCTCCGCGGACAGGGCGCGAGCCGGGGCCCGAATCAGGGAAAGGTCACCATGAGAGGCACACACCTGAGCCGGCGGCTCACGGCCGGAGCGCTGACCGCCGGCCTGCTCGCCATCGGGCTGCTCCCCGCCCCCGCGCACGCCGCGGTGGCAGCGGAGCCCAACCTGGCGCTCGGCCGGGCCGCGACGGCCGGCGGCGCCCACGGCGCCTACCCGGCCCGCAACGTCACCGACGGCAGCCAGCAGTCCTACTGGGAAGGGCCTGCCGGCTCCTTCCCCCAATGGGTGCAGATCGACCTGGGCGCCGCCGTGAACGTCGACCGGGTCGCGCTGAAGCTCCCCACCGGCTGGGGAGCGCGCTCCGAGGCCGTCGGCATCCTGGGCAGCACCGACGGCAGCACCTTCACCACCCTCTCCGCGCCCCGGGCCCGCGCCTTCGACCCGGCCGCCGCGAACGCCGTCGACATCGACCTCACCGCGGCCACCACCCGGTACGTCCGGATCCAGGTCGACTCCAACACGGGCTGGAACGCCGCCCAGTTGTCCGAGGTCGAGGTCTACGGGGAGGCCGGCGGCCCCGTCGACCCGCCCGTCGAAGGAACCAACCTGGCCCGCGGCAAGCCGATCGAGGCGACCTCCACCACCCAGAACTACGCCGCCACCCACGCCGACGACGACAACGTCGGCACCTACTGGGAGTCCGCCGGCCTCCCGGCCGACCTGACCGTACGCCTCGGCGCCGACGCCGACATCAGCGCCGTCGTCGTGAAGCTCAACCCCGACCAGGTGTGGGGCCCGCGGACCCAGTCCTTCCAGGTTCTCGGCCGCGCCCAGGGGGCCACCGCCTTCACCTCCCTCAAGGCCCGCGCCGACTACGCCTTCAGCCCGTCCTCCGGCGGGAACTCCGTCGTCGTCCCCGTCACCGGCCGCTACGCGGACCTCCGGCTCGCGTTCTCGGCCAACACCGGCGCCCCCGGCGCCCAGGTCGCCGAATTCCAGGTCCTCGGCACGGCGGCCCCGAACCCCGACCTCGTCGTCACCGGCCTGTCCTGGGCGCCGGCGGCACCGTCCGAGGCGGACGCCGTCACGGTCGGCGCCACGGTCCGCAACACCGGCACCGCGACCGCCGCCGCCACGACCGTGAACGTCAGCGTCGAAGGGACCGTCGCCGGGTCCGCCCCGGTGGCCTCCCTCCCCGCCGGAGCGTCCACGACCGTCGCGGTCCCCGTGGGCCGGCGGCCGATGGGCTCGTACACCGTCTCCGCCGTCGTCGACCCGACGGACACCGTCGCCGAGCAGGACAACGGCAACAACAGCCGCACCGCGGCCACGAAGCTGACCGTAGGCCAGAGCCCCGGCCCCGACCTGAGGGTCACCGGCATCGCCGCCAACCCGTCGGCACCCGCCGTCGGCGCGCCCGTCTCCTTCACCGTCACGGTCCAGAACCGCGGCACCACCGCCGTCCCCGCCGGCACGGTCACCCGCCTCTCCGCCGGCACCACCACCCTCCAGGGCACCACGCCGGCCATCGCCGCCGGGGACTCCGTCGCCGTCGCCGTCGCCGGAACCTGGACGGCCACCAGCGGCGGCGTCACCCTGACCGCCACGGCCGACGCCACCGGCACGGTCGCCGAGACCGACGAGAACAACAACGTCTTCGCGCGCTCCCTCGTCGTCGGACGCGGCGCCGCCGTGCCGTACACCGAGTACGAGGCGGAGGACGCCCGCTACCAGGGCACGCTCCTGACGAGCGACCCGAAGCGCACCTTCGGCCACACCAATTTCGCCACCGAGTCCTCCGGCCGGAAGTCCGTGCGGCTCACGGCCACCGGCCAGTTCGTCGAGTTCACCTCCACGAACGCCGCGAACTCGATCGTGGTCCGCAACTCGATCCCCGACGCCCCCGCGGGCGGCGGCGCCGAGGCGACGATCAGCCTCTACGTCAACGACACCTTCCTGCGGAAGCTGACCCTCTCCTCCAAGCACAGCTGGCTCTACGGCACCACCGACAGTCCCGAGGGCCTGACCAACACCCCGCAGGGGGACGCGCGGCGGCTCTTCGACGAGTCCCATGCCCTGCTGACGCAGACCTACCCCGTCGGGACGAAGTTCCGCCTCCAGCGGGACGCCGGCGACACGGCCGCCTTCTACGTCCTCGACCTGATCGACCTGGAGCAGGTCGCCCCGGCCGCCAGCCAGCCGGCCGGATGCACCTCCATCACCGCGTACGGAGCCGTCCCCAACGACGGCATCGACGACACCGACGCCATCCAGCGGGCCGTCACCGCCGACCAGAAGGGCGA
The DNA here is from genome assembly GCF_042262805.1 of Streptomyces sp. NPDC056361. NCBI lineage: Bacteria > Bacillati > Actinomycetota > Actinomycetes > Kitasatosporales > Streptomycetaceae > Streptomyces > Streptomyces sp. NPDC056361. The sequence goes on along the minus strand of NZ_JBHJQI010000098.1, from coordinate 5,525 downwards.
GATCGGCTGCGTGTGGATCCCCGCCGGGCAGTGGCGCCAGGAGCAGAAGATCCTGACCGACGACCCCCTGAACCGCGGCGAGTTCAACCAGGTCGGCATCCGCGACGTGACCATCCGCGGCGCCGGCATGTGGCACTCCCAGCTCTACACCACCACCCCGCCGCACCAGGCGGGCGGCATCAACCACCCGCACGAGGGCAACTTCGGCTTCGACATCGACCACAACACCCAGATCTCCGACATCGCGATCTTCGGATCCGGCACCATCCGGGGCGGTGACGGCAACGCCGAGGGCGGAGTCGGCCTCAACGGCCGGTTCGGCAAGGGCACGAAGATCGGCAACGTGTGGATCGAGCACGCGAACGTCGGCGTGTGGGCCGGCCGCGACTACTCCAACATCCCCGAGCTGTGGGGCCCCGGCGACGGCGTCGAGTTCACCGGCATGCGCGTCCGCAACACCTACGCCGACGGCATCAACTTCGCCAACGGCACCCGCAACTCGACCGTCTACAACTCGTCCTTCCGCAACACCGGCGACGACGCGCTGGCCGTCTGGTCCAGCAAGTACGTCAAGGACACGTCGGTGGACATCGGCCACGACAACCACTTCCGCAACAACACGATCCAGCTGCCGTGGCGCGCCAACGGCATCGCCGTGTACGGCGGCTACGGCAACACCATCGAGAACAACGTCATCTCCGACACCATGAACTACCCGGGGATCATGCTGGCGACCGACCACGACCCGCTGCCCTTCACCGGACAGACCCTCATCGCCAACAACGCCTTGCACCGCACCGGCGGAGCGTTCTGGAACGAGGACCAGGAGTTCGGCGCCATCACGCTCTTCGCGCAGGGCCAGGACATCCCGGGCGTCACCATCCGCGACACCGACATCCTCGACTCGACCTACGACGGCATCCAGTTCAAGACCGGCGGCGGAGTGATGCCCGACGTGCGGATCAGCAACGTCCGCATCGACGGGTCCACCAACGGCTCCGGGATCCTCGCGATGAGCGGAGCCCGGGGCAGCGCCACCCTCGAGAACGTCACGATCACCGGCAGCGCCGAGGGGGACGTCCTCGTCGAGCCCGGCTCGCAGTTCGTCGTCAACCGGGCCGGTTGACCTCCGTGCACACCATCCGAGAGCGAGGACAGACGACCATGCGCACATGGAGATCACGGGGCCTGAGCGCCGCGATCGCGACCAGCCTCCTGGCCCTGGGAGGCCCCCTCACGGCCGCCACGGCGGCGGGCGGCCCCAACATCGCCCTGGGCGACGCCACCGCGGCGGCCAGCGCCCACGCCGAGTACGGCGCCGCGAACATCACCGACGGGAACCAGGGCACCTACTGGCAGAGCGCGGGCAGCACCCTGCCCCAGTGGGTCCAGGTCGACCTCGGCGCCACGACCCGTGTGGACGAGGTGGTCCTGAAGCTCCCCGCGGGCTGGGAGAGCCGCAGCCAGACGCTGTCCGTCCAGGGCAGCGCCGACGGCACGAGCTTCACCACCCTCAAGAGCTCCGCCACCTACGCCTTCGCCCCGGGCGCGGCCAACACGGTCACGGTCGCCTTCCCGGCCACCCGGACCCGGTTCGTACGGGTCGACATCACCGCCAACACCGGCTGGCAGGCCGCCCAGCTCTCGGAGCTGGAGGTCCACGCCGCCGACGGCTCCTCGGGCAACCTGGCGAGCGGCCGCACCCTCACGTCGAGCAGCCACACCGAGGTCTACACGGCGGCCAACGCCAACGACGGCAACCGGGGCACCTACTGGGAGAGCGCCAACAACGCCCTGCCCCAGTGGCTCCAGGCCGACCTGGGCTCCGCCGTACGCGTCGACCGCGTCGTCCTCCGGCTGCCCGAGACCTGGGGCGCCCGCAGCCAGACCCTGAAGATCCAGGGCAGCACCGACGGCACCGCGTTCACCGACCTCACGGCCTCCCGGGCGTACGCCTTCGACGCCGCCGGCGGCCACGCGGCGACCCTCGCCTTCGACGCCACGACCACCCGCTTCGTACGGGTCCTGGTGACCGCGAACACGGTCCAGCCCGCCGCCCAGATATCCGAGTTCGAGGTCTACGGCCCGGCCACCGGCGACACCCAGGCGCCTTCCGCGCCGACCGGCCTGGCCTACACCGAGCCCGCCACCGGACAGATCCGGCTCACCTGGAACGCGGCCACCGACGACACCGCCGTCACCGGCTACGACGTCTACGCCAACGGGACCCTCCTCACGAGCGTCGCCGGGAACGTCACCACGTTCACCGACAACCGGCCGGCGAACCAGACCGTGTCCTACCGCGTACGGGCCAAGGACGCGGCCGGCAACCAGTCGGGCGACAGCAACACCGTCACCCGTACCGCCGACGCGGGGGACACCCAGGCACCGACCGCGCCCGCGAACCTCGCCTTCACCGAGCCCACGAGCGGCCAGGTCAAGCTCACCTGGACCGCGTCGACCGACGACACCGCCGTCACGGGCTACGACGTCTACGCCAACGGGACCCTGCGCACCACCGTCGCCGGCGGCACCACGACGTACACCGACACCCAGCCCGCCTCGGCCACCGTCACCTATCGGGTCCGGGCCAAGGACGCGGCGGGCAACCAGTCCGGCGACAGCAACGCCGTCACCCGCAACGGCACCGGCGGCACCGGCTCCGACCTCGCCGTGGCCAAGCCGATCAGCGCCTCCTCCACCGTCCACACGTTCGTCGCCGAGAACGCCAACGACAACAACCCGACGACGTACTGGGAAGGCGCCGGCGGCAGCTACCCGAACACGCTCACCGTCAAGCTCGGCGCCAACGCCGACCTCGACCGGCTCGTCCTCCGGCTCGACCCGGACACCGCCTGGGCGGCCCGCTCGCAGACCGTCGAGGTCCTCGGCCGCGAACAGAACGCCACCGCCTTCACCACCCTGGCCGCCGCGCAGAGCCTCCGCTTCGACCCGGCGAGCGGCAACAGCGTGACCGTCCCGGTCTCCGGGCGCGTCGCCGACGTCCAGCTCAAGTTCACCGCCAACACCGGGGCCCCGGCCGGCCAGCTCGCCGACTTCCGGGTCATCGGGGTCCCGGCCCCCAACCCCGACCTGGAGGTCACCGGCCTCACCGTGTCGCCGGCGGCTCCGACGGAGGCCGACCCGATCACCGTGTCGGCCACCGTCCGCAACAGCGGACCCGCCGCCGCACCGGCCAGCACCGTCGCACTGCGCCTGGGCGGCACCAAGGTCGCCACGGCACAGGTCGGAGCCCTGGCCGCCGGCGCCCAGACCACGGTCGGCGCCTCCGTCGGCGCGCGCGACGCCGGCACCTACCAGCTGAGCGCCGTCGCCGACGAGGCGAACGCCGTCATCGAGCAGAACGAGTCCAACAACACCCACACCAGCCCCACCGCCCTGGTGGTCAAGCCGGTCGCGGGATCCGACCTCGTCACCGCCTCGGTGACGACCACGCCGTCGAGTCCGGCCGCGGGCGACACCGTCACGTTCAAGGCGACCGTGAGGAACCAGGGCACCGACGCCAGCGCCGCGGGCGGCCACGGCGTCACCCTCAACCTCGTCGACTCCCGGGGCACCACGGTCAAGACCCTCACCGGATCCCACACCGGGACCCTCGCCGCCGGTGCCACCGCCGAGGTGACCCTCGGCCCGTGGACCGCGGCCAACGGCTCGTACACCGTGCGGACCGTCCTCGCCGACGACGGCAACGAGCCGCCGGCCAAGCGGGCGAACAACACCTCCACCCAGCCGCTGTTCGTCGGACGCGGCGCGAACATGCCGTACGACATGTACGAGGCGGAGGACGGCACCGCCGGCGGCGGCGCCACCGTCGTCGGACCCAACCGGACCGTCGGCGACATCGCGGGCGAGGCCTCCGGCCGCAAGGCCGTCAACCTCGACGCGACCGGCGAGTACGTCGAGTTCACCACCCGCGCCGCCACCAACACCCTGGTCACCCGCTTCTCGATCCCGGACGCCCCCGGCGGAGGCGGCATCGACTCCACCCTCTCGGTGTACGTCGACGGCGTGTTCAAGAAGGCGCTCCCGCTCACCTCGAAGTACGCCTGGCTGTACGGCAGCGAGACCGCGCCCGGCAACTCCCCGGGCTCCGGCGCCCCGCGCCACATCTACGACGAGGCCCACCTCCTCCTCGGCGAGACGGTCCCGGCGGGCGCGAAGATCAGGCTCCAGAAGGACGCGGCCAACACCTCCACGTACGCGATCGACTTCGTGAACCTGGAGCAGGTCGCCCCGGCCGCCAACCCCGACCCGGCCGCGTACACCGTGCCGGCCGGGACCACGCACCAGGACGTGCAGAACGCCCTGGACAAGGTCCGCATGGACACCACCGGCACCCTCGTCGGCGTCTACCTGCCGCCGGGCGACTACCAGACGTCGAGCAAGTTCCAGGTGTACGGCAAGCCCGTCAAGGTCGTCGGCGCGGGGCCGTGGTACACGGCCTTCCACGCCCCCTCCACCCAGGACAACACCGACGTCGGCTTCCGCGCCGAGGCGTCGGCGAAGGGCTCCCTCTTCAAGGGCTTCGCCTACTTCGGCAACTACACCTCGCGGATCGACGGCCCGGGCAAGGTGTTCGACTTCGCCAACGTGTCCGACATCGTCATCGACGACATCTGGAACGAGCACATGGTCTGCCTCTACTGGGGCGCCAACACCGACCGCATGACCATCAAGAACTCCCGGATCCGCAACCTCTTCGCCGACGGCGTCAACATGACCAACGGCTCCACGGACAACCTCGTCACCAACAACGACGCCCGGGCGACGGGCGACGACAGCTTCGCCCTGTTCTCCGCGATCGACGCCGGCGGCGCCGACATGAAGAACAACGTCTACGAGAACCTCACCACCACCCTGACCTGGCGGGCGGCGGGCGTGGCCGTCTACGGCGGCTACGACAACACCTTCCGCAACATCCACATCGCCGACACGCTCGTCTACTCCGGGATCACCATCTCGTCCCTCGACTTCGGCTACCCGATGAACGGCTTCGGGACCGGGCCCACCACCTTCGAGAACATCTCCGTCGTCCGGGCCGGCGGCCACTTCTGGGGCTCGCAGACCTTCCCCGGCATCTGGGTCTTCTCCGCCTCGAAGGTCTTCCAGGGCATCAGGGTCAACCACGTCGACATCGTCGACCCCACCTACAGCGGAGTGATGTTCCAGACGAACTACGTCGGCGGCCAGCCCCAGTTCCCCATCAAGGACACGGTCTTCACGGACGTCTCCGTCACCGGCGCCCGCAAGAGCGGTGACGCCTTCGACGCCAAGTCCGGCTTCGGCCTCTGGGCCAACGAGATGCCGGAGTCCGGCCAGGGCCCGGCCGTGGGCGAAGTGACGTTCAACGGCCTCGAACTGAACGGCAACGCGGTCGACGTGCGCAACAGCACATCGACCTTCAAGATCGACATCAACCCGTAGTCCCGGCGGTCCACGGACCGCTCCCCACCCGCGACCGGCGCGGGCCCCACCCGGGGGCCCCCCCGCACGGGGCGCAAACT
>NZ_JBHJQI010000097.1:0-31194 GCF_042262805.1 Streptomyces sp. NPDC056361 | reverse complement strand
CAGCACGCCGCGCCCGCCGGGGCGGGGGTGTCACCCGTCTGCCGGGGTCACGTCCCGCAGCAGCTGCGTGTAGGCGGCCTCGTCGACGACCGGCGTGCCGAAGGACTTGGCCTTGAGCGTCTTGGACGTCGCCGAGTCCGGGTCGTTGGTGACGAGCAGGCTCGTCAGCCGGGAGACGCTGGTGGCGACGTGGAGACCGGCCTCGACCGTGCGGTCCTCCAGGAGCTCCCGGTCGATCGAGGTGTCCCCGGAGAAGGCGATCCGCATGCCCTGCTTGAGCGGTTTGTCCGACTCGTAGCGACCGGGGTTGGGGTGCGGGCACGCCGGGCGCTTCCGTGACGGGCGCCAGCTGTTGGCCCGGTAGGAGGACTGGTGGCCGATCCGGGGCTGCGCGGGCGTCGCGGCCCACTCCGTCAGCGGCCGGCACTCCAGGAGCGGCAGCCGCACGTTCCGCTCGGCCGCCGCGTGCAGGCTCGGCCGGAACGCCTCCGCGAGGACCCGGGCGTCGTCCAGCGCGTTGTGCGCGCGCTGCTGCACCACGCCGAAGTGCGCGGCGAGCGACTCCAGCTTGTGGTTGGGCAGCGGCAGCGACAGCTCCTTGGCGAGCGCGATCGTGCACAGCCGCTGGCGCACCGGCGCCGCCGACTCGGCGCGCGCGTACTCCCTGGCGATCATCTGCCAGTCGAACATCGCGTTGTGCGCCACGAGCACCCGCCCGTCGAGACGCGCCGCGAACTCCGCCGCGATCTCCGGGAACAGCGGCGCGCCCTCCAGGACGTCGCTGGTCAGCCCGTGGATCCACACCGGTCCCGGGTCCCGCTCGGGATTGACCAGCGTGTACCAGTGGTCCTCGACGTTCCCCTGGGCGTCCAGCCGGTAGACGGCAGCCGACACTATCCGGTCGTCGCGGGCGAGTCCGGTGGTCTCCACGTCGACGACCGCGTACCCCTGCGGGTAGGCGGCCGGCCACGTCGCTGCTGTCGTTCGGTCGTCAAGCACGGTCACAGAGAATACGGCCCGCGGCCGGCGTCTCCGTCCCCGGTGTCCCCGCCGGCCCCCGCGAGCAGCCCGTCCACGAGCGCGCGTACGGAGTCCACGAAGAGCCGTTCGGTGTCGATCGGGGCGGCCAGGGCGCGGGCCAGCGGCCCGTCGGCCTCGGCGTCCTCCCCGCGCCACAGCTCCTCCTCGGCGGGGGACTGGGCCGGGGCGCGTTCGCGGTTGCGTTCGACGAGGACGTAGCCGACGACCTGGAACTGGACGGCGCGGACGGACCGGGCGGCGGCCGCGCCGCGCAGACCGGCGGCGTGGGCCTCGTGGACCAGGGCGCGCTGGGCCGGCAGGAACATGCGCTCGGTGAGGCCCCGCTCGTGGACCATCGCGACGAGGTGCGGGCGCTCGCGCAGGGCGCGGCGCAGCGAGCGGGCGACGGAGACCATCCGCTCGGCCGGGGTCGACCCGTGCGGGCGGATGGCGCCGAGGTCGGCGACCGTGCGGGCGACGAGCGCGTCGAGGAGCGACTCGCGGTTGCCGACGTGCCAGTAGATCGAGGTGACGGCGGTGCCGAGCTCGGCGGCGAGCCTGCGCATGGTGAGGGCGTCCGGGCCGTGCTCCCTCACCAGGGCGGCGGCGGTGTCCAGTATCTCGTCGCGGCTCAGTGCGGAACGTGCCATCGCATCCCCCAACTCCTCTGCGTGCACGGGTCTTTACCGTTCATCGCCATCGGTGTAACTGTGTTACAGGCCGACGATCCCGAAGGGTGGTACGTCATGGCACGAGTACGGTACGGGGCGCGCAGCGACGCGGAGGCGGCAGCGGCCCGCGAGCGGTCCGCCAGGCTCCCCGACATCTGGTCCACCGGTGTGGTCGCCGTCTGGGAGACCGACCCGGACGTCGTCGCGGCGGTCCTGCCGCCCCCGCTGAAACCCACCGCGCGCCCCCTCGTGCGCGCCAACATCAGCCGGGTCGACCTGCCCGGCTACCCCCTCGGCGCCGGCTCGGTGGCGGTCGCCGCGGCCCACGGCGACAAGGAGGGCTGGTACCCGCTGGTCATGCCGATGACCCACGAGCGGGCCCTGACCGGCGGGCGCGAGGTCTTCGGCGAGCCGAAGAAGCTGGGCGAGGTCACGGTCGAGCGCGACGGGCTCGTGGTCCGCGCCGCCCTGGCCCGGCACGGCATCGCGTTCGTGGAGGTGCGCGGCGCGGTCTCCGGCCCGCTGCCGCTGCCGGAGCCCGTCGAGAAGACCGACTTCTACTTCAAGTTCCTGCCGGGCGTGGAGGGTGCGGGCTTCGACGCCGACCCCGTCCTCGTCCACTGCGTCCGCAACGAGAAGGTGCGGAAGCTGGAGCGGGTCACCGGGGACGTGGTGCTGCGCGAGTCCATGTACGACCCGGTCGCCGACCTCCCCGTACGCCGGCTCGTCGAGATCACCATCGGCGAGAAGACCACCGACCAGAAGGGCACGGTCGCCGAACGCGTCTCCGCGCGCGCCCTGCTCCCCTACATCCACCAGCGGTACGACGACCCGCTCCAGATCCTCGACGGACCCCCCGAGACGAGCGTCCCGAAGGAGGCGTCGGATGGAGCTGCGTGAGGGACAGGTCGCCGTCGTCACGGGCGCGGCGAGCGGCATCGGGCTCGCGATGGCCCGCCGCTTCGCCGCCGAGGGACTCGCCGTCGTCCTCGGGGACGTCGAGCGGGCCGCCCTGGAGGAGGCCGCCGACGAGCTGATGGCGAGCGGGGCGCAGGTCCTCGCCCGGACGGTCGACGTCTCCGACCCCGACGAGGTCCGGGCGTTCGCGGACGCCGCGTACGACACCTTCGGCGCCGTCCACGTCCTCTGCAACAACGCCGGCGTCGGCTCCGGCGCCGAGGGCCGCATGTGGGAGCACGAGCCCAACGACTGGAAGTGGGCGTTCTCGGTCAACGTCTGGGGCGTCTTCCACGGCATCCAGGCCTTCGTCCCGCGCATGCTCGCGAGCGGCGAGCCCGGCCACGTCGTCAACACCTCCTCGGGCGACGGCGGCATCGCCCCGCTGCCCACCGCCTCCGTGTACGCGGTCACCAAGGCGGCCGTCGTCACCATGACCGAGTCGCTCTACGCCCACCTCAGGGCCGAGCACGCGCGCGTGGGCGCGTCCGTGCTCTTCCCCGGACCCCACATGCTCCGCACCGGCCTGTGGGAGTCGCACCGCAACCGACCCGAGCGGTACGCCAAGCAGCGGCCGCGCCGGACCCCGTACCGCAGCCTCGACCAGTGGGAGGCCGCCATGAAGGAGGCCGGGCACGAGGTGGCCTTCACGCCCGTCGAGGAGGTCGCCGAGCACGTCGTCGACGGCATCCGCGCCGACCGCTTCTGGATGCTGCCCGAGAGCGAGCACAGCGACCGCCAGATCAGGGCGCGCTCGCAGGCGATGCTCGACCGCGCCAACCCGTCCTACCTGGAGAGCTTCATCCTCGACTGACCGGCCAAGGAGCCCGACGTGAGCTTCGAAGACCCGTACCTGATCATCTCCTCCGACTGCCATGCCGGGCTCCCCACCGAGGAGTACCGGCCCTACCTCGACCCCCGCTTCCACCGGGACTTCGACGACTTCCTGGCGGGACGCGACGCCCGCCGCGAGGCCATGACCCGGCTCGGGGTGCGCAACGAGGCCTTCGCGAGCAAGTGGTTCAGCGACAACGAGGAAGGCCTGCGCGGCGGCTGGGACGCCGCCCAGCGGATCAAGGAGCTCGACGGCGACGGGGTGGCCGCCGAGGTCGTCTTCCCCGACGCGGACGCCGTCGACAGCCAGACGGCCGCGCCCTTCGGCGTCGGCCTCGGCCTCTCCGGCGACCAGGACCCGGAGCTCGGCATGGCGGGCGCGAAGGCGCACAACCGCTGGCTCGCCGAGTTCGTCGGGCAGAACCCCGAGCGGCACTGCGGGGTCGCCCTGCTCCCCGTCACCGCCGACGTCCGCGAGGTCGTCGCCGAGATCCACCGGGCCAAGGAGTCCGGACTCGGCGCGCTCATGATCCCCTCCATGTGGGTCGACAGGACGCCGTACCACGACCGGCACTACGACCCGGTGTGGGCGGCCGCCGCCGAGACCGGGATGCCGGTCGTCACCCACTCCGGTGCCGCGCCCCGCGAGGAGTACGGCGACCACCTCGGGATCTACGTCTCCGAGGTCACCTGGTGGCCGGCCAGGCCCCTCTGGTTCCTGCTCTGGTCCGGGGCCTTCGAACGCCACCCCGGGCTCCGGTTCGGCGTCGCGGAGTCCGGCTGCTGGTGGCTGCCGAACCTGCTCTGGTTCATGGACCGCCTCTACCTCGGCGCGCACGGCGGCAAGAAGCTGTCCCCGTTCGCCGAACTGAAGCGGCCGCCCAGCGAGTACCTGGACCGCCAGGTCTTCGTCTGCGCCACCAACACCAAGCGGCGCGAACTGGCCCAGCGCTACGAGATCGGCGTCGACAACATCCTGTGGGGCTCCGACTTCCCGCACCCGGAGGGCACCTGGCCCGACACGCGCGCGTGGCTGCGGAGGACCTTCCACGACATCCCGGTCGAGGAGACCCGGCGGATGCTCGGCCTGGCGGCGGCGGAGGTCTTCGGCTTCGACCTCGGCGCCCTGGCGCCGATCGCCCGCCGGATCGGCCCCACCCCCGCCGACCTCGGCCAGTCCGCCGATCAGGCCGCCGTGGAGGCCTCCTGGGCCCGCTCGCGCGAGGTCGGCCGCCACTGGCTGACCGACCACGACTTCCCGGTCCTCGGGACGCACTGATGGGCGGCGAAGCGATGGACACGGACAGGTACACCGTCATCTCCGCCGACTGCCACGCGGGCGCCGACCTCCTCGACTACCGGCCGTACCTGGAACGGCGGCACCACGAGGCCTTCGACGCCTGGGCGGCCGGCTACGTCAACCCGTACGAGGACCTGCTCGCCGACACCGCCGACCGCAACTGGAACTCGCGGCGCCGGCTGCGCGAGCTGGAGGCGGACGGGATCGTCGCCGAGGTCGTCTTCCCCAACACCATCCCGCCGTTCTTCCCCTCCGCCTCCCTCATGGCCCCGCCGCCGACCCGCGAGGAGTACGAGCTCCGCTGGGCGGGCCTGCGCGCCCACAACCGCTGGCTGGCCGACTTCTGCGCGGACGCGCCGGGCCGCCGGGCGGGCGTGGCGCAGATCCTGCTCAACGACGTGGACGAGGCGGTACGGGAGATCCGCCGCGCGAAGGAGGCCGGCCTGACCGGCGGCATCCTGCTGCCGGGCGCCCCGCCCGGGTCCGGAGTGCCCGAGCTGTACTCGGAGGCGTACGACCCGATCTGGGCGGTCTGCGCGGAGCTCGACGTGCCGGTCAACCACCACGGCGGCTCGGCCTCGCCGCCACTCGGCGACGAACCCGCGGCCCGCGCCGTCTTCATGGTGGAGACCACCTGGTTCTCCCACCGGGCCCTGTGGCACCTCGTCTTCGGCGGCGCCTTCCGCCGCCACCCGGACCTCAGGCTCGTCCTGACGGAGCAGGGCTCCGGCTGGATCCCCGGGGTCATGGACATGCTGGACTACTACCACGCCAGGCTCGTCGCGGCGGCGACGCGGGCCACGACCGCCGAGTCCCGGTTCGGCGCCGGTCTCGCCGCCTCCATGGGCAAGGGCCCCAGCGAGGTCTGGCGCGACAACTGCTACGTCGGCGCGAGCTTCATGCGCCCGCACGAGGTGCCGCTGCGCGACCGGATCGGCCTCGACAAGATCATGTGGGGCAGCGACTACCCGCACGACGAGGGCACCACCCCCTACTCCCGCGAAGGACTCCGGATCGCCTACGCGGGCGTGCCGAGGGACGAGGTCGCCGCCATGGTCGGCGGCAACGCGGCCCGCGTCTACGGCTTCGACCTCGACCTCCTCGACCGGCTGGCCGCCGTCCACGGCCCGACCGTCGAGGAGATCGCCGAGCCGCTGAAGGAGGTCCCCGCGGGCGCCACCAGCCCGGCGTTCGCCCCGGGCGGGTCGGTCCGCGTCTGGTGACCCACCGGGTGCGACCCTCCTGACGTGACGTCACCCCCCGTACCGGACACCGCCCACGCCGAGGACCACGGCGGCGGCCTCGGCACCCGTCTCAACTGGCTCCGGGCCGCCGTGCTCGGGGCCAACGACGGCGTCGTCTCCACCGCCGGCCTCGTCGTCGGCGTCGCCGGCGCCACCGAGTCCCGGGCCGCCCTGCTCACGGCCGGCCTCTCGGGACTGCTCGCCGGTTCGATGTCGATGGCGGCGGGGGAGTACGTCTCCGTCTCCACCCAGCGCGACTCCGAGGAGGCCGCGCTCGCCCAGGAGAAGCGCGAACTGCGCGAACGGCCGGAGGCCGAGCTCCGCGAACTGACCGGCCTCCTGGCCGCCCGCGGCCTCTCGGCGGAGGTGGCCCGCGAGGCCGCCGAACAGCTCACCGAGCGCGACGCGCTGCGCGCCCACGCGCGCGTGGAGCTGGGCATCGACCCCGACGCCCTCACCAACCCCTGGCACGCGGCAGGCGCCAGCTTCCTCGCCTTCACCGTCGGCGCCCTGCTGCCGCTCCTCGCGATCGTCCTTCCGCCGACCTCCGCCCGCCTCTGGGTCACCGTCCTCTCCGTCCTCGCCGCCCTCACCTTCACCGGCTGGTGGAGCGCCCGCCTCGGCAGCGCCCCCGCGGGCCCGGCGATCCTCCGCAACGTGGCCGGCGGCGCCCTCGCGATGGCGGTCACCTACGGGGCCGGATCCCTCCTCGGCGCGGCCGGGGTGTAGCGGGCGACGCGGGCCGTTGTCGGAAGGTGCCAAAGCTTGCTGACAAGTCGTCTCGCATACTTGTCGGTAATCACGTCTGGCGGGGCCCGCCCGCCCCGCTTACCGTCGACGGCATGCCCAACCTGCCCGATGTCGTGCTCTGGTCCATACCGGCGTTCGTCCTGCTCACCGTCGTGGAGATGGTCGGCCATCGGATCCACCCCGACGAGGACGCCGCCGGGTACGAGACCAAGGACGCCGCCACCAGCCTCGGGATGGGCCTGGGAAGCCTCGCCTTCGACGCGCTGTGGAAGATCCCGATCGTCGCGGTCTACACCGCCGTCTACGAGCTGACCCCGCTCCGCGTCCCCGTCCTGTGGTGGACGATCCCCCTGATGCTGCTCGCGCAGGACTTCCTCTACTACTGGCAGCACCGCGGCCACCACGTCATCCGGATCCTCTGGGCCTGCCACGTCGTCCACCACAGCAGCCGCAAGTTCAACCTCACCACCGCGCTGCGCCAGCCGTGGACCGGCGTGACCGGCTGGCCTTTCTACCTGCCGATGATCGTCCTCGGCGTGCACCCGGCGGCCGTCGCCTTCTGCTACTCGCTCAACCTCGTCTACCAGTTCTGGATCCACACCGAGCGCGTCGACCGGCTGCCCCGCCCCTTCGAGTACGTCCTCAACACCCCCTCGCACCACCGCGTCCACCACGCCTCCCAGGGCGGCTACCTGGACCGCAACTTCGGCGGCATCCTCATCGTCTGGGACCGGATGTTCGGCTCCTGGACCGGCGAGACCGACCGGCCCGTCTACGGCCTCACCAAGAACATCGAGACCTACAACCCGCTGCGCGTCGCCACCCACGAGTACGCCGCCATCGCCCGCGACGTCCGGGCCGCGCACGGCTGGCGCGAGCGCGCCGGCCGCGTCTTCCGCGGCCCCGGCTGGCAGCCGGCCCCCACCACCGCGACGCACCCCGTCGCCGGGAAGACGCCCGCCCCGGAGGCCGCCGCGTGAGCACCGCACCCCCTACTACCGCTACTACCGTCCGCGCCGTCCCGACCACCGCCTCCCGCGCGCTGCTCGCCGCCTTCGCGGCCGCCGCCGCCGTCGACCTGGTCTCCCTGCTCGCCGGCGCCGACCTCGGCCACCAGATCGCCAAGCCGCTCCTGATGCCGCTGCTCGCCGCGTACGCCGTCACCCTCGGCGCCCCGAAGACGCTCACCGCCGCCCTCCTCTTCGGCTGGGGCGGCGACGTCTTCCTGCTCTCCGACGCCGACTGGGCCTTCCTCGTCGGCATGGGCTCCTTCGCCGTCGGACACGTCTGCTACCTGGTCCTCTTCGGACGCCGGCGCACGTCCCCGGCGCTCGGCGCCCTCTACGCGGCGGCCCTCACCGGAACCGTCGTCCTCCTCTGGCCCGACCTCCCCGCCGACCTGCGGATCCCCGTCGCCGGCTACTCCCTGCTGCTCACCGCCATGGCCTACCGGTCCAGCGCCCTCGGGCTCCTGGCCGGCCTCGGCGGCGCCCTGTTCCTGCTGTCCGACACCCTCATCGCCACCGGCGTCGCCGAGTGGCCGCAGCTGCCCGCACCCGACTTCTGGGTCATGCTGACCTACATCGCGGCGCAGTACCTTTTGACTGCGGGAGCACTCCGGTCGATGTACGGTGAGCATCGTACAAACGTCTGACTGGGAGGACCGCCCCTCATGCGCGCCACCACCATCCACGCCCCGTTCGACATGCGCGTGGAGGACGTGCCCGACCCGGTGATCCAGGACTCCACGGACGTCGTCCTCCGGGTCCTGCGCGCCTGCATCTGCGGCAGCGACCTCTGGGCCTACCGCGGCGAGTCCGCCCGGCAGCCCGGCCAGCGCATCGGCCACGAGTTCCTCGGCATCGTCGAGGCGGCCGGCTCCGAGGTCACCGGCTTCGCCGCCGGCGACCTCGTCGTCTCCCCCTTCGTCTGGTCCGACGGCACCTGCGACTACTGCGCCGAGGGCCTCCAGACCTCCTGTCCGCGCGGCGGCTTCTGGGGCTCGGGCGGCTCCGACGGCGGCCAGGGCGAGGCCGTCCGCGTCCCCTTCGCCGACGGCACCCTCGTCAAGCTCCCCGCCGAGGCCGCCTCCGACGACCGGCTCCTCACCGCGCTGCTCGCCCTCTCCGACGTCATGGGCACCGGCCACCACGCCGCCCTCGGCGCCGGAGTGAAGCCCGGCTCCACCGTCGCGGTCGTCGGCGACGGCGCCGTCGGCCTCTGCGGCGTCCTCGCCGCCAAGCGCCTCGGCGCCGAGCGGATCATCGCCCTCGGCCGCCACACCGCCCGCACCGACATCGCCCGCCTCTTCGGCGCCACCGACGTCGTCGCCGAGCGCGGTGAGGCCGCCGAGGCCGCCGTCCGCGAACTCACCGGCGGCCAGGGCGCCCACGGCGTCATCGAGGCCGTCGGCACCGAGCAGTCCATGCGCACCGCGATCGCCATCGCCCGCGACGGCAGCTCCATCGGCTACGTCGGCGTCCCCCACGGCAGCGGCACCGGCCTCGACCTCGACGTCATGTTCGACCGCAACATCGCCCTCCGCGGCGGCGTCGCCCCCGTCCGCGCCTACATCCCCGAGCTCCTCCCCGACATCCTCTCCGGCGCCATCGACCCCTCGCCGGTCTTCGACCTCACCGTCGACCTCGACGGCGTCCCCCACGGCTACAAGTCCATGGACGACCGCTCCGCCCTCAAGGTCCTGATCAAGCCGTAACCCTTACGGGGGTGCCCCGCGCGTGGACCTCCCGCGCGGGCCCCCGCTTGGCTGCACCCCCTCCGTGTGGGCAATCGCTCCTCCCCCAGACTTCGTCCGGGGGAGGAACGGGTGGGCACACGCCCCGTTGCCGGGCGCCCGTCCCGGCCCGCTCCGCCCGTACGGCCCGCCCCGTCAGGCCCCGAGCCCTCCGGGGCGTCCGCCCCGTCAGGCCCCGAGCCACTCCGGGGCATCCGCCCCCGCGAGGCCCGGCGGGCGCGACCACCCCGAAGCCCCGCCCTCGTAGGACACCGGCGACAACGCGTACCGCAGGCGCCCCAACGGCCCCTCGGACTCCCCGAGATAGCGCCCGGCCTCGTACCGCGGCAGCGCGTGCGTCAGCCAGTGCCCCGTCTGCGCCAGCGCCAGCCGGACGAGCCGCGTACCGCCGTCCCGGTCCTGCTCCGTCAGCGCCCGCAGCACCGCCGCCGCCAGCAGGTACCCCGTCCCGTGGTCCAGCGCCTGCGCCGGCAGCGCCGCCGGCTCCTCCGCCGACCCCTCCACCGCGGCGATGCCCGTCGCGACCTGCACGAGGGAGTCGAAGCCGCGCCGCTCGCCCCACGGCCCGTAGTCGCCCCAGGCGGAGAGCCGGGCGGTCACGAGACCGGGCCGGTGGAGGTCGAACCGGTCGAGCGCGCCCGGCCGGTAGCCGGTGACCAGGACGTCGGCGGAGTCGAGGAGTTCGCCGAAGGCGCGCCGGTCCGACGGCCGGTCCAGGTCGAGCGCGGCGGTCCGCTTGCCGACGTCCGTGTCCGCGTGCTGGTCCGGCAGTTCGGGGTTGCCCGGCGGGTCGATCCGCAGCACGTCCGCGCCGAGCAGCGCGAGCGTCCGGGTGGCGACGGGCCCGGCGATGACCCGGGTCAGGTCGAGGACCCGCAGCGGTCCCGTACGGCGCCGGGGCGGGGCGTCGTCGAGCCGCTCCCGGGTCAGCAGCGGCCGGGCCGCCACCTGGCGGCCCTGCTCGCTCGCGGCCCACTCGTCGGGCGTGCGCAGGGCGACGGCCAGGCCCCCGGCCGCGTACACCGCCGTCTCGACCTCGACGGCCTTCCGTTCGCCGATCGCCGCCGCGACGGCCTCGACGGAGTCGGAGGCGTCCAGCGCGGCCAGCAACGCGGCTTTGTGGTGCGGGTAGTTGGCATGGGTGCGGACCCAGCCGTCGGCGGCCCGCCAGAACCGCGACAGGGGCGCGAAGCTCACCGGCGCCCGCCCGTCGACCCGGAGGTGGCGCTCGCTCACGAAGGCGGTGGCGACGGCCCCGTCGTCCACGCGTACCGGCCCGGGAAGGCCCGCGTGCTCCACGGCGGCGAGCGAGCAGGCGGCGACCGAGGCCCGCGCCAGGTCCATCACGGGCAGTCGGGCGGGCAGCAGCCCGGAGGTCCCGACGTACTCCACGCGGTCGACCAGGGCGGGATCGCCGCCGAGGGCCGACCACAGCAACTCCGTACCGGAACGCACTGTGTTGTCCATGACGGCACTATGGCACTCAGTGCCACGCAAAGGGCCCCGGTGTGGCACACCACACCGGGGCCCTGCGTCACCGAACCGCCGTGACTACCAGCGGACGGCGTCGAGCGCGTCGATCTGACCGGCTCCGTAGAAGCCGTTCTTGTGCTTGCCGCCCTCGCAGACGGCGTCGACGGTGCCGTCGCCGTTGATGTCGTACGGGTTGGTGCAGGCGAGGTCGTCGGCCTGCGCGTACAGCAGCGCCTTGAGGGCCGCCGGGCTCGCGTAGGGGTGCGTCGACTTGATGAGCGCCAGGACGCCCGCCACGTGCGGCGAGGCCATCGACGTGCCGGCCTTGTAGTTGTAGCCGCCGTTGACCGTGGTCGACAGGATGCGGCCGTTGACCGCCGGGGCGTCCGGCGTCTGGTACTCGGTGCGGTCGCCGCCGGGGGCGGTGATGTCGACGACGCCGAGACCGTAGTTGGAGTAGGACGCCTTCAGGTTCTTGGCTCCGGTCGCGGAGACCGTCACGACGCCCGGCAGCATGGACGGGTAGTCGAAGCACTCCTTCGGGTCGATGACCCGGTCGCCCGGAGTGGTGTCGTTCGGGCTGCTGTTGTCGAGGATCGAGTCGGCAGCCAGGTCGAACTTGGAGTTGCCGGCCGCGGCCACGTTGACCGCGCCCTTCTTCTCCGCGTACCGGGTCGCGCGGGTGACCGCCTCGATGAGGGCCTTCTGGTCCTCGTCGTTCTTGCAGGCGAACATCCACGGGTCGGTGTAGTAGCTGTTGTTCGTGACGTCGACGCCGTGCTCGGCCGCCCACACGAAGCCGCAGACGACGGCCTCGGTGTAGAAGAAGCCCTCCGGGGTGGACACCTTGATGCCGGAGACCTTGACGCCCGGGGCGACACCGGTGATGCCGATGCCGTTCTTGGCGGCGGCGATGGTGCCGGCGACGTGCGTGCCGTGGTCGCTCTCGCCCGGGTTGGGGCGCCACGATCCGGCGGTCGTGTCCGGCTTGCCGGTCACGCAGTTGGCGGACGCGGCGGCGTCGAAGTTGGGCGCCAGGTCCGGGTGGGTGTCGTCGACACCCGTGTCGATGACGGCGACGGTGACGCGCTTGCTGCCGAGCGTCTTCTGGTGGGCCTTGTCGGCCTTGATCGCCGGGAGGTCCCACTGCAGGGGCTCCAGCGGGTCCTGCTCGTCCGTGGCGCCGGCGGCGGCGGCCTTGGCCTCGGCCGCGGACAGCGTCTGCGTGCCCTCGTCGACGGAGTCGTCGGACTGGACGGTCAGCGGGGCGGTACGGGTCGAACCGGCCGACACCACGCCACGCGCCTGACGGATCGTCTTCGCGAACTCGGGGTTCTGCGAGTGGACGACTATCACGCCTATCTGGTCGTACGCGATGACCACCTCGCCGCCCGCGGCGGCGATCGCCTTCTTCACCGAGGCGGCCGTCCAGCGGCCACCCTCGATGTTGACGACGTACGACAGCTTCGGGCCGTTCGTCGCCACGGTGGCCGAGGCACCACTCAGTTCCGCGGCGGAGGCGGCGCCGGGGGCAAGGAAGCCGAGCGAGGCCGTGAGCGCGAGACCAACCGGCAGAGCGAGTGCTCGACCGCGCCTCGATCCCAGATGAGCCATGGGTTCTCCACATCATCCGTATGTACTGCTCGCGCGCGGGTTTACACGCGGGCAGGTGCATGACGAGTGAAGCTATCGCTGATCTTCCCGAACGTTCAATGAGTTGAGAAGACTTCATGAAGATCTGTTCAAGGAATTCCCCCGTGTGAACCGCTTCGCTTCCGGCTCCGTGCCGTTGGTCAGGGGAGGAGCTCCGCTCGGAGCGCCGCTCTCGCACCCCGGTGAGGCCCCCTTGACCATGCCGTCCGCCCCCGCGTCACGAGGAGATTCCGTGGCTACCGAAGCACCGCCGCCGCCCAGGAACGGGACGGAGACCGACCGCGGTCCCGCGTCGCCCACGACGGAGCAGTTCGTCGAGGTGCAAGAAGGGGCGGAATTCGGCGAATTGCGCCGTACGTACCGTTCCTTCGCCTTCCCCCTCACCCTCGCCTTCATCGCCTGGTACCTGCTGTACGTCCTGCTCTCCAACTACGCCGGCGACTTCATGGGGACCAAGCTCTTCGGCAACATCAACGTGGCGCTCGTCCTCGGCCTCGGCCAGTTCCTCACCACCTTCCTCATCGCCTGGCTCTACTCGCGGCACGCGGCGAACCGCCTCGACCCCCAGGCCGAGGCCATCCGACACCGTATGGAGGGCGACGCATGAGCACCCCCGTCCTGCTCGCGGCGGGCAACGCCACCAGCGAGCACCGGCCCCTGATCATCGCCCTCTTCGGGGCCTTCGTCGTCGCCACCCTGGTCATCACCGTCTGGGCGGGGCGGCAGACCCGCAGCGCCGCCGACTTCTACGCCGGCGGTGGCCAGTTCACCGGCTTCCAGAACGGCCTCGCCATCTCCGGCGACTACATGTCCGCCGCGTCCTTCCTCGGCATCAGCGGCGCCATCGCCCTCTACGGGTACGACGGCTTCCTCTACTCGATCGGCTTCCTCGTCGCCTGGCTCGTCGCCCTGCTCCTGGTCGCCGAACCGCTGCGCAACTCCGGCCGCTTCACCATGGGCGACGTCCTCGCCTACCGGATGCGCCAGCGGCCCGTCCGCACCGCCGCCGGCACCTCCACCATCGTCGTCTCGATCTTCTACCTGCTGGCCCAGATGGCGGGCGCCGGCGTCCTCGTCTCGCTGCTCCTCGGCATCACCAGCGACGGCGGCAAGATCGCGATCGTGGCCCTCGTCGGCGTCCTGATGATCGTCTACGTGACGATCGGAGGCATGAAGGGCACCACCTGGGTGCAGATGGTCAAGGCCGTCCTGCTCATCGCGGGCACGCTCCTCATCACCTTCCTCATCCTCCTGAAGTTCGACTTCAACCTCTCGCAGCTGCTCGGCGCCGCCGCCACCAACAGCGGCAAGGGCGACGCCTTCCTGGAGCCCGGCCTCAAGTACGGCGCCACCGCCCTCTCGAAGCTGGACTTCCTCTCCCTCGGCATCGCCCTCGTCCTCGGCACCGCCGGCCTGCCCCACATCCTGATCCGCTTCTACACGGTGCCGACCGCCAAGGCCGCCCGTAAGTCGGTCAACTGGGCGATCGGCATCATCGGCGCCTTCTACCTGATGACGATCGTCCTCGGCTTCGGCGCCGCCGCCCTGCTCAGCGGCGACACCATCAAGGCGTCCAACAAGGCGGGCAACACGGCGGCCCCGCTGACCGCCCTCGAAGTCGGCGGCGGCGCCGGCTCCACCGGCGGCGCGATCCTCCTCGCCGTCATCTCCGCCGTCGCCTTCGCCACCATCCTCGCCGTGGTCGCCGGACTGACCCTGGCCTCCTCCTCGTCCTTCGCGCACGACATCTACGCGAACGTGATCAAGCGGGGGAAGGCCACCGAGGAGGAGGAGATGCGGGCCGCCCGCTGGTCCACCGTCCTCATCGGCATCGTGTCGATCGCACTCGGCGCCCTCGCCCGCGACCTCAACGTCGCCGGCCTGGTCGCCCTCGCCTTCGCGGTCGCCGCCTCGGCCAACCTGCCGACGATCCTCTACTCGCTCTTCTGGAAGCGGTTCACCACCCAGGGCGCGCTCTGGTCGATCTACGGCGGACTGATCTCCTCCGTCGTGCTCGTCCTCTTCTCGCCGGTCGTCTCCGGCGGCCCGGCCTCGATGTTCAAGGGCGTGGACTTCCACTGGTTCCCGCTGGAGAACCCCGGCCTCGTCTCGATCCCGCTCGGCTTCCTCCTCGGCTGGCTCGGCTCGCTCCTCTCCAAGGAGGAGCCGGACGCGGGCAAGTACGCGGAGCTTGAGGTCAAGTCCCTCACCGGCGTCGGGGTGGCCGCCGCGATCAAGCACTGACCTGAGCGCGACGTCTCGTATACGTTCCGCAGCGATCCACCGGCCGCGTCGTAGAGTTCTACGACGCGGCCGCGCCGGTCCCGTGACAATCTGCCCTGCTCGTTGTCCGCGGCCTCACGTAGGCTCGGACCACACGCATCCGCAAGACGGGGAGGGGGCCCACAGTGCTCATCGACACCTACGGCAGGGTCGCCACCGACCTGCGCGTCTCGCTCACCGACCGGTGCAACCTGCGCTGCACGTACTGCATGCCGGAAGAGGGCCTCCAGTGGCTCGCGAAGCCGGATCTCCTCACCGACGACGAGATCGTCCGGCTGATCCGCATCGCCGTCACCGACCTCGGCGTCACCGAGGTCCGCTTCACCGGCGGCGAACCGCTGCTCCGCCCCGGCCTCGTCGGGATCGTCGAGCGCTGCGCCGCCCTGGAGCCGCGCCCCCGCATGTCCCTCACGACGAACGGCATCGGGCTCAAGCGCACGGCCACCGCCCTCAAGGCCGCCGGCCTGGACCGGGTCAACGTCTCCCTGGACACCCTGCGCCCCGACGTCTTCAAGACCCTCACCCGCCGTGACCGCCACCAGGACGTCCTCGACGGCATGGCCGCGGCCCGCGACGCCGGCCTCACCCCGGTCAAGGTCAACGCCGTCCTGATGCCCGGACTCAACGCCGACGAGGCACCCGACCTCCTCGCCTGGGCGATGGACGAGGGCTACGAGCTCCGCTTCATCGAGCAGATGCCCCTCGACGCCCAGCACGGCTGGAAGCGCGACGGCATGATCACCGCCGGTGACATCCTGGAGTCCCTCCGCACCCGCTTCACGCTGACCGCCGAAGGCGCCGACGAGCGGGGCTCCGCGCCCGCCGAGCGCTGGGTCGTCGACGGCGGACCGCACACGGTCGGCGTCATCGCCTCCGTCACCCGGCCGTTCTGCCGGGCCTGCGACCGGACCCGGCTCACCGCCGACGGTCAGGTCCGCACCTGCCTGTTCGCCACCGAGGAGACGGACCTGCGGGCCGCCCTCCGCTCGGACGCCCCGGACGAGGCGGTCGCGGAGATCTGGAAGAAGGCCATGTGGGGCAAGAAGGCCGGCTCCGGCCTCGACGACCCGAGCTTCCTCCAGCCCGACCGCCCGATGTCAGCCATCGGAGGCTGAGTCGTCCCAGTCGGCCAGCGGGACGACGTCCTTCAAGAAGCCCCGTACGCCCAGGAACTGGGAGAGGTGCTCGCGGTGCTCGTCGCACGCGAGCCAGGTCTTGCGCCGCTCGGGCGTGTGCAGCTTGGGGTTGTTCCACGCGAGGACCCAGACGGCGTCGACGCGGCAGCCCTTGGCGGAACAGATCGGATTCGCTTCACTCACCGGATCATTGTCCGACAAGGGCGATGCCGAGCAGCCACGGGGGGAGCTGCCCGGCATCGGTCCGTCGCTCCGACGGGGGATGCGGAGCGCGTAGGAAGTATGTCACGGCACATGGGGTGTGGTGCACTGGAACTACATGATTGATCTGAGCTTTTCTTGAGCTTTCCGGCCACTGTGCGTGATCAGTTCCGGCCGTGCGGTCGCTCCGCGTCCGCGTCCCCCGCCGCCTCCGCCCCGCCGAGAGCGGGCCGCACCGGAGCCGGTACGAAGGTGGAGGGAAGGGACGGAGCGGACTCCCGGCCCGCGTTGGCGATGACCACGGCCACGTAGGGGAGCAGGATGCCCAGGGCGAGGGCCACGAAGGCCACGTGCCGCTCGACGTTCCACAGCACCGCCGCGGCGATCACGGAGAGCGTCCGCACCGTCATCGAGATGACGTAGCGCCGCTGCCGTCCCCGCACGTCGTCGGCGAGCCCCTGCCGGGCCCCCGTGATCCGGAAGACCTCGGTTCCGCCACGCTTCGGCATCGCCGTCCACCACCCACCGATCGCGCCGGACCCTCCCCGGCCCGGACCTCGTTCCACCGTACGCCCGCCCCACCGCACCGACGAGACCGGGGCACGTATGGCGCTGTCCGACATGCGCCGTATGGCCGATGAGTCGAGACTGGGCGCAGATGCGTACAAGGAGGCGACGATGAGTTGGTTGTGGGCGATCATCGTGGGATTCGTCCTCGGCCTGATCGCGAAGGCGATCCTGCCGGGGAAGCAGCAGATCCCGCTCTGGCTGACGACCGTGTTCGGCATTCTCGGCAGTGTGCTCGGCAACGCCGTCGCGACCTGGATCGGTGTCAACGACACCAAGGGCATCGACTGGACCCGCCACCTGCTCCAGCTGATCGGCGCCGTCGCCGTGGTCGGAGTCGGCGACATGCTGTGGGCCTCGATGAAGGGCAACAGGCAGCGCACCTAGAGTGCGTCCCGCCGACCGGGCCGGCTCGTCGACAAGGCACCCCCGAGGTGCCGTCCGGCGGCCGACGCACCGGGCCTCCGGCGTGCGGAGCGGGCGGGTCAGCCCTCCGCGCCGGCGAACTCGATCGCCGCCAGGTTCTTCTTGCCGCGCCGCAGCACCAGCCAGCGGCCGTGCAGCAGCTCGTCCGCCGACACCTCGGCGTCCTCGGCGGTGACCTTCACGTTGTTCACGTAGGCCCCGCCCTCCTTCACCGTGCGGCGCGCGCCCGACTTGCTCGGCGCGAGACCGACCTCGGTGAACAGGTCCACGACCTGGCCGAGCTCGGTCACCCGGGCGTGCGGCAGCTCGGACAGGGCGGCGGCCAGCGTCGCCTCGTCCAGCTCCGCCAGCTCGCCCTGGCCGAACAGCGCCTTGGAGGCGTTGATGACGGCCGCGCACTGGTCCGCGCCGTGCACCAGCGTGGTGAGCTCCTCGGCCAGCGCCCGCTGGGCGGCCCGCGCCTGCGGCCGCTCGGCGGTCTGCGCCTCCAGCTCCTCCAGCTCCTCACGGGACTTGAAGGACAGGATCCGCATGTACGTCGAGATGTCCCGGTCGTCCACGTTCAGCCAGAACTGGTAGAACGCGTACGGCGTCGTCATCTCCGGGTCCAGCCAGACGGCCCCGCCCTCGGTCTTGCCGAACTTGGTGCCGTCCGCCTTGACCATCAGCGGGGTCGCCAGCGCGTGCGCCTGCGCGCCCGGCTCCAGGCGGTGGATCAGGTCGAGCCCGGCCACCAGGTTGCCCCACTGGTCCGAGCCGCCCTGCTGGAGCGTGCAGCCGTAGCGGCGGTACAGCTCCAGGAAGTCCATGCCCTGGAGCAGCTGGTAGCTGAACTCCGTGTAGCTGATGCCCTGCTCGGACTCCAGGCGCCGGGCGACGGAGTCCTTGGTCAGCATCTTGTTGACCCGGAAGTGCTTGCCGATGTCCCGCAGGAACTCGATCGCCGACATGCCGGCGGTCCAGTCCAGGTTGTTCACCATGACCGCCGCGTTCTCCCCCTCGAAGGAGAGGAACGGCTCGATCTGCGAACGCAGCCGGTTCACCCAGTTCGCGACCGTCTCGGGGTCGTTCAGGGTGCGCTCGGCCGTCGGCCGCGGGTCGCCGATCTGCCCGGTCGCCCCGCCGACCAGCGCCAGCGGCCGGTGCCCGGCCTGCTGGAGCCGGCGCACGGTGAGCACCTGGACCAGGTGGCCGACGTGGAGACTGGCCGCGGTCGGGTCGAAACCGCAATAGAACGTGACGGGACCGTCCGCGAGAGCCTTGCGCAGTGCGTCCTCGTCGGTGGACTGGGCGAAGAGCCCGCGCCACTTCAGCTCGTCGACGATGTCCGTCACGATCGTCAGTCTCCTCAGGTTGTGGGTGGTCGAAGACTCAGTCTAGGTGGGTCAGACCCCCTTGCTGACCGAGCTCATGTTGAAGTCGGGCACCCGCAGGGCCGGCATCGCGGCCCGGGTGAACCAGTCGCTCCACTCGCGCGGCAGCGTCTTCTCCGTACGGCCCGCCTCCGAGGCCCGCGACAGCAGGTCCACCGGCGACTCGTTGAACCGGAAGTTGTTCACCTCGCCGACCACCTCGCCGTTCTCGACGAGGTAGACGCCGTCCCGGGTCAGACCGGTCAGCAGCAGCGTCGCCGGGTCGACCTCGCGGATGTACCAGAGGCAGGTCAGCAGCAGTCCGCGCTCGGTCGAGGCGACCATCTCCTCCAGGGAGCGCTCACCGCCGCCGTCCAGGATCAGGTTCCCGGCCCCGGGCGCCACGGGCAGCCCCGTGAGCCCCGCCGTGTGCCGGGTGGTGATCAGGTGCGCCAGGCTTCCGGCCTTCATCCAGTCGGTCGGCCCGACCGGCAGGCCGTTGTCGAAGACGGAGGAGTCGTCGCCGGACGAGTGCGCGATCACGAACGGCGCGGACTCCAGGCCCGGCTCGTTCGGGTCGCTGCGCAGCGTCAGCGGCAGCGGGGAGAGGGTCTCGCCCAGCCGGGTGCCGCCGCCGGGCTTGGAGAAGACCGTACGGCCCTCCACCGCGTCCCGGGCCGCGGACGACCACAGCTGGTAGATCATCAGGTCGGCCACGGCCGTCGGCGGCAGCAGCGTCTCGTACCGCCCTGCGGGCAGCTCGATCCGCCGCTCCGCCCAGCCCAGGCGGGTCGCCAGCTCCGCGTCGAGCGCGCCCGGGTCGACGTCCTTGAAGTCCCGCGTCGAGCGGCCGGCCCACGCGGACCGCGAGCGGTCCGGCGACTTCGCGTTCAGCTCCAGCGTCCCGTTGGGCTGGTCGTGGCGGAGCCGCAGCCCCGTCGACGTACCCACGTAGGTGGACGTCAGCTCGTGGTTGGCGAAGCCGTACAGCTCACGGCCGCCGGCCCTCGCCCGGGCGAAGGCCTCGCCGAGCGCGGGCGCGAAGTCCGCGAAGACCGCGGACGACGTCTCCGCCGGAGCGTCGGTGAAGTCCGGCGACGCCGGCACGCCCTCCACCAGCGGCTGCGCGTCCTCGGCGGGCCCGGCGGCGCGGGCGGCGGCCTCGGCGGCCCGCACCAGCGGCTCCAGGTCGTCGGCCGTCACCGCCGACCGCGACACGACACCGGAGGCCGTGCCCTGCGCGCCGCCCACGGTCGCGATCACCGTCAGCGTCCGGCCCCGGGTCACCCCGTTCGTGGTGAGCGCGTTCCCCGCCCACCGCAGGTTCGCCGACGACTCCTCGTCGGCGATCACGACACACCCGTCCGCGCGGGACAGCTCAAGCGCCCGCTCGACGATCTCGTACGGCTTGCTGACGCGGCTCATCGACCGGCCTCCTGCGTCGTGTTCAGGCTGTGCTGACCCGGGAGACGACCCCCGGACCCCCGGCAAATCTGGTGGTGCGCGCTCATCGACCGGCCTCCTGCGTCGTGTTCAGGATGTTGACGCCCCGGAAGAGGGCGGAGGGGCAGCCGTGCGAGACGGCGGCGACCTGGCCCGGCTGGGCCTTGCCGCAGTTGAAGGCGCCGCCGAGGACGTACGTCTGCGGGCCGCCGACCTGCTCCATCGAGCCCCAGAAGTCCGTGGTCGTCGCCTGGTAGGCCACGTCCCGCAGCTGCCCGGCGAGCCGGCCGTTCTCGATGCGGAAGAAGCGCTGGCCGGTGAACTGGAAGTTGTAGCGCTGCATGTCGATCGACCAGGACCGGTCGCCGACCACGTAGATGCCGCGCTCCACCCCGCCGATCAGGTCCTCGGTCGACAGACCGCCCGGGTCGGGCTGGAGGGAGACGTTCGCCATCCGCTGCACCGGCACGTGCGCGGGGGAGTCCGCGAACGCGCAGCCGTTGGAGCGGCCGAGGCCCGTCAGCTTCGCGATCCGCCGGTCCAGCTGGTAGCCGACCAGCGTGCCGTCCTTCACCAGGTCCCAGGACTGCGCCTCGACGCCCTCGTCGTCGTACCCGATGGTCGCGAGGCCGTGCTCGGCGGTGCGGTCACCCGTCACGTTCATGATCGAGGAGCCGTACGCCAGCTTGCCCAGCTGGTCGAAGGTGGCGAAGGAGGTGCCCGCGTAGGCGGCCTCGTAACCGAGGGCCCGGTCCAGCTCGGTGGCGTGCCCGATGGACTCGTGGATCGTCAGCCAGAGGTTCGACGGGTCGACGACCAGGTCGTACCGGCCCGCCTCGACGCTCGGCGCCCGCATCTTCTCGGCGAGCAGCCCGGGGATCTCGTCGAGCTCCTTGTCCCAGTCCCAGCCGGTCCCGGTCAGGTACTCCCAGCCGCGCCCGACCGGCGGCGCGATCGTCCGCATCGAGTCGAACTCGCCGGTCGTCTCGTCGACGGCGACCGCCGTCAGCTGCGGGTGCAGCCGGACGCGCTGCTGGGTGGTGACCGTGCCGGCCGTGTCCGCGTAGAACTTGTTCTCGTGGACGGTCAGCAGCGACGCGTCCACGTGCGCCACGCCGTCCGCCCGCAGCAGCCGCGCGCTCCAGTCGGCGAGCAGCGCGCTCTTCTCCTCGGCGGGGACGGAGAACGGGTCGACCTCGTACGAGGACACCCAGGTGCGCTCCTCGTGCACCGGCTCCTCGGCCAGCTCCACCCGCTCGTCCGAGCCCGCCGCCGCGATCACCTTCGCCGACAGCTTGGCCATGGCGACCGCCTGCGAGGCCACCCGCGCGGCCCCGTCCATGGTCAGGTCCACTCCGGACGCGAAGCCCCAGGCCCCGCCGTGCACCACCCGCACCGCGTAGCCGAGGTCCGTGGTGTCCGACGATCCGGACGGCTTGGCGTCCCGCAGGCGCCACGAGGCGCTCCGCACCCGCTCCAGCCGGAAGTCCGCGTGCTCGGCGCCCAGCGCCCGCGCCCGCGCGAGCGCCGCGTCCGCGAGCGCCCGCAACGGCAGCGCCAGAAACGTCTGATCGACCTGATGGGCCACGAAGTCTCCCCTTCTCGAGTTGTGTCCGCAGTGAATCATGCAGACCGCTCCTTGTGGGCTGCCACACGTTTCCAGGACACGAACCCGACGCGCCGTGGAACGTCGGCACGGGGAACTGTAGGGATCCGACAGGGTGGGACTCACCGCACTGTCGGGGCCCGATTCTCCGGATGGGGGACGGGACCGATAGGTTTTCGGTGTTCAGACCGCTATCGAAAGGGTGATCCGTTGAGCCGCTCGGTTCTCGTCACCGGAGGAAACCGGGGCATCGGCCTCGCCATCGCCCGCGCGTTCGTCGAGGCCGGCGACAAGGTCGCGATCACGTACCGCTCCGGCGATCCCGCCGAGCTGGAGAAGGCCGGTCTGCTGGCCGTCAAGTGCGACATCACCGACTCCGAGCAGGTCGACCAGGCCTACAAGGAGATCGAGGAGAAGCACGGCCCGGTCGAGGTCCTCGTGGCCAACGCCGGCGTGACCAAGGACCAGCTCCTCATGCGGATGTCGGAGGAGGACTTCACGTCCGTCCTCGACACCAACCTCACCGGCACCTTCCGGGTCGTCAAGCGGGCCAACCGCGGGATGCTGCGCGCCAAGAAGGGCCGCGTCGTCCTGATTTCGTCGGTCGTCGGCCTGCTGGGCTCCGCGGGCCAGGCCAACTACGCCGCCTCCAAGGCCGGCCTGGTCGGGTTCGCCCGCTCCCTCGCGCGCGAGCTGGGCTCGCGCAACCTCACCTTCAACGTCGTCGCCCCCGGTTTCGTCGACACCGACATGACCGCGGTACTCACCGACGAGCAGCGTGCGGGCATCGTGTCCCAGGTGCCGCTGGGCCGCTACGCGCAGCCGGAGGAGATCGCCGCCGCGGTGAAGTTCCTCGCCTCCGACGACGCTTCGTACATCACTGGAGCCGTCATCCCGGTTGACGGCGGATTGGGCATGGGTCACTGATCACCATGAGCGGAATTCTCGAGGGCAAGCGCATCCTGATCACCGGTGTGCTGATGGAGTCCTCCATCGCCTTCCACACCGCGAAGCTGGCCCAGGAACAGGGTGCGGAGATCATCCTCACCGCGTGGCCGCGTCCGTCGCTGACGGAGCGCATCGCCAAGAAGCTCCCCAAGCCCGAGAACGTGAAGGTCCTGGAGCTCGACGTCTCCAACGACGAGCACCTCGCGCGCCTGGAGGGCCAGGTCCGCGAGCAGCTCGGCGACCGCCTCGACGGCATCGTGCACTCGATCGGCTTCGCCCCGCAGGACGCGCTCGGCGGCAACTTCCTCAACACGCCGTTCGAGTCCGTCGCCACGGCCATGCACGTCTCCGCCTTCTCGCTGAAGTCGCTGACGACGGCGCTGCTGCCGCTGATGACCGAGGGCGGCTCCGTCGTCGGCCTCACCTTCGACGCGCAGTACGCCTGGCCGCAGTACGACTGGATGGGCCCGGCCAAGGCCGCCCTGGAGGCCACCAGCCGCTACATGGCGCGTGACCTGGGCAAGCAGAACATCCGCTGCAACCTGATCTCGGCGGGCCCGATCGGCTCGATGGCCGCCAAGTCCATTCCGGGCTTCAGCGAGCTGGCCGCCGTCTGGGACAGCCGCTCCCCGCTGGAGTGGAACCTCGCCGACCCCGAGCCGGCCGGCCGCGGTGTCGTGGCGCTGCTCTCCGACTGGTTCCCGAAGACGACGGGCGAGATCGTCCACGTCGACGGCGGCCTGCACGCGATCGGCGCCTGACGGCTCCACGCGAACCGCGCGAGCGGTACGAGCAGCACCGAGGGCCGTGTGTCCGCCTCCCGGAGGCGGACACACGGCCCTCGTCGTTCCGCAACCCCTGCCCGACTCGAAAAGTCGCGCGAATCACCCCAGACTGGGGCAGAGCGTAATGCTCCTGCTGCTGACGGGGAGGAGGTGCGGGCATGCGCGCGATACGTCACGGGTTCGGCGCGTTCGCCACCGTCGCCGTTCTGCTCACCGGGATAGCCGTCGCCGACGCGGTGCGCACCGCGCCCGCCCCGGCCGAGGAGCGTCCCGCCGCCGCCCCCGGGGCGGGGGAGCCGGAGGTCTTCGAGGCCTCCTGCCGCACCGTCGTCCAGGGCTCCCGCGTCACCGCCCACTGCCGGAACCCGTACCCCCGCACCGACAGCGTCCGGCTGCACGTCGAGTGCGACCGCTGGTGGGACGTCGACTCCGACAGCGCCCCCGTGGAGGTCGGCCCCGCCGACCACGCCAAGCTGACCGGCCGCTGCTGGAAGGAGGTCCGGTCGGCCTGGGTCACGCACCAGCCGGCGGACCCGGCTCCGGCTCAGGGCTCTTCAGGCACATGAAGGGGTAGCCGGCCGCCTCCGCGCCGGCCCGGTCGGCGTCGCCGTCCCGGATCGCGTCCACCAGGCGCCCGTGGTCCATGTGGTTCTCCGGGCGCAGCTCCTGACCCACGTCGTCGCGCAGCCAGTCCCGCAGGAGATCGCCCAGGTCCGCGTAGAGCTCGGTGAGCACCTCGTTGCCCGAGGCGGCGACGACCGCGTGGTGGAAGGCCGCGTCGACCGTCACGAACCGTTCCGCGTCCCCGGACTCCCACGCCTGCTCGCGCCGTTCGAGCAGGGTGTCGAGCTGCTTCAGGTCCCGCTCCGTGCGCCGCTCGGCGGCGAACCGGGCCGCGGCGGACTCGAGCGTCGAGCGCAGCTCGGCGACGTGCCGGGGGTCGGAGCCGGCGAAGCGCCGGTGCATCACGCCGGCCAGTTCGCTGGTGGCGATGACGTACGTCCCCGAGCCCTGGCGGATGTCGAGCAGCCCGTTGTGGGCGAGTGCCCGGACGGCCTCGCGGACCGTGTTGCGGGCCACGCCCAGCTGCTCGACCAGCTCGGGTTCGGTCGGGATGCGCGATCCCACCGGCCACTCGCCGGAGGTGATCTGGTTCCGCAGCTCGGCGATCACCTGATCGGAGAGTCCTGCGCGCCGGGGGTGACCGAGGGCCATGGAGCACCTTCCTGTTCGTTCGAGATTGGACAATCAATCATCCCATGATTCTATGATGGCCCCATGCCTGACGAGCCGAAGACCCTCGACCCCGCCGCACCACCGGCCCTCACGACCCCGACCGGATCGACCGTCACCGCCGCAGACCCCACCGCGCCGGCCCGGTCCCAGGGGCGCGGCACGTCCCCGGTGCTCCCGGCGGCCGCCCCCGGCCCCCGCTGGGCCCTCGCGCTCGTCACCGTCGGACTCGTCCTGGCCGCGCTCAACCTGCGCCCGGCCATCACCAGCTTCGGCGCCCTCCTCCAGGACGTCAGCGACGGCCTCCACATGAGCGGCAGCGTCGCCGGCGTCCTGACCTCGGTCCCGCCGCTCTGCTTCGCGGTCTTCGGCATCACCGCCCCGCGCCTCGCCCGCCGCTTCGGCCCCGCCGCCGTCGTCTGCGCGGGCATGGCCGCGATCTTCACCGGCCTCGTCCTCCGGCCCTTCGCCACCGGCACCGTCGGCTTCCTCGCCGCCAGCGCCCTCGCGCTCATGGGCATCGCCGTCAGCAACGTCCTGATGCCCGTCATCGTCAAGCGGTACTTCCCCGACCGCGTCGGCAGCATGACCGGCCTCTACTCCATGGCCCTGGCCCTCGGCACCTCCGTCGCCGCGGCCGCCACCGTCCCGATGACCGAAGCCCTCGGCGGGGACTGGCGCCTGGGCCTCGGCATCTGGGCCGCCCTCGCCGCCCTCGCCGTCCTGCCCTGGATGCCGCTCCTCCGCGACCGCGCCCGCGACGGAGCCGCCGGCGGTACGGGGGAGAGGGCCGCCGCCCCGGCCGAGACCGCCGCGCCGCCCCGCGTCGCCCGCAGCCGCACCGCCTGGGCCCTCGGCTGCTTCTTCGGCCTCCAGGCCACCGGCGCCTACATCACCATGGGCTGGATGCCGCAGATCTTCCGCGACGCCGGCGTCCCCGCCTCGACCGCGGGCGTCCTCCTCGCCGTCACGATGGTCATGGGCGTCCCGCTCGCCTTCGTCATCCCCCGGCTCGCCACCCGGATGAAGAACCAGGGCCCGATCGTCGTCGCGCTCGGCCTGTGCGGCCTCGCCGGCTACACCGGCCTCTTCTTCGCCCCCGCCGCGGGCGCCTGGGTGTGGGCGGTGCTCCTCGGCGTCTCCAACTGCTCCTTCCCGCTCGCCCTCACGATGATCGGCATGCGCTCGCGCACCGGCGCCGGCGTCGTCCGGCTCTCCGCCTTCGCGCAGAGCGTCGGCTACCTCATCTCCATCCCCGGCCCCCTCCTCGTCGGCGTGCTCTACCAGCACAGCGGCGGCTGGGGCCTGCCGATCGCACTCATGGGCGGACTGATGGTGCCGCAGATGATCATCGGATCCCTGGCGGGACGGGACCGGACCGTCGAGGACGAATGCTGAGATGCGAGACTGGTCCCATGCCAGTCCTCGAACCCAACCCCCCGAACGGCCAGAAGAAGCTGCTCGTCGTGCTCGGCGCGATGCTCGGCATCACGGTCGTGATCGCCGTCATCGCCTCCGCCTTCTCGCCGTGAGCCCGCCGCCCGCCGCCGCGGGTCGGCCGTGAGCCCGCCGCGGGGTGGGGGTAACCCCCGCATCCCCTAGGGGGCGAGTGTCAGGGTGAAGTGGGTGGATCACCGGATGGGCCGACGATCCCGCGATCCGTACGTTGGAGATATCAGCGCAAGCACGCGATCTCACCTACGGAGGCGGCCATGTCGGCCCCCACACACCCCCGCGTCAGGACCACGACGGCCGGTGTCGACACCCGGCTGCCCTGGTGGGCGCTCGCCCTGCCGGTGGCCGCTTTCGTCGCCCTCCTGCTGCTGATAGCAGGTTCGGGTGAGGCCCACGCGACCACCGGTGACCTGGGGGTCGGCCGGGTCATCGACCACCTCCAGCAAACGCTCTCTCTCTGAGTCGCCGTGAGCCGTTTCGTGCGAAGCTGTTGACCATGAGCGTCGATACACCCCGCAGGATCGTGCTCCTCCGCCACGCGAAGGCAGACTGGAACGACGAGTCCGACCACGAGCGCCCCCTCGCCGAACGGGGCCGCAAGGACGCCCCCGTGGCGGGCCGCCGTCTCTCCGAGACCGGCATCCCCTTCGACCTGGCCCTCTGCTCCACCGCCGTCAGGACGCGCGAGACCTGGAAGCTCGCCGTACCGGAACTGCCGCAGCGACCCAGGACCGTGTACGAGGACCGGCTGTACGAGGCCTCGCTCGGCGAGCTCATCGCCCTCCTCAACGAGACCTCGGACGAGGTGTCCGACCTCCTGGTCATCGGCCACAACCCCGGCATGCACGCGCTCGCCGACGCCCTCGCGGGCGAAGCCGACGGAGACGCCCTGGCCCGCATGAACCGCAGCGGCTTCCCGACCTCCGCCTTCGCCGTCCTCACCTTCAACGGCTCCTGGAAGTCCGTGGAGCACGGTGTCGGCCGCCTCGCCGCCTTCTGGGCTCCGAACGCCTGACCCGTACGCCCGCCCGTACGGAGAAGGGCCCGGCCGTCCCACGACGACCGGGCCCTTCTCCGTACCGTGGCGACGGCTCAGTGCAGCAGCTCCTCGCCGCCGTCCGCGGCCTCGACCTCTTCGCGCGTGATGCCGAGCAGGTACAGCACGGTGTCCAGGAAGGGCACGTTCACCGCCGTGTCGGCGGCCCGGCGCACCACCGGCTTGGCGTTGAACGCCACCCCGAGACCGGCCGCGTTCAGCATGTCCAGGTCGTTGGCCCCGTCGCCGATCGCCACCGTCTGCGCCAGCGGCACACCCGCCTCCGTGGCGAACCGGCGCAGCAGCCGCGCCTTGCCCGCACGGTCCACGATCTCGCCCGTCACCCGGCCGGTCAGCTTGCCGTCCACGATCTCCAGCGTGTTGGCCGAGGCGAAGTCGAGCCCCAGCCGCTCCTTCAGATCGTCGGTGACCTGGGTGAAACCGCCCGACACGACACCCACCTGGTAGCCGAGCCGCTTGAGCGTACGGATCAGGGTCCGGGCCCCCGGCGTCAGCCGCACCTCGGCGCGGACCTTGTCGACCACCGACGCGTCGAGGCCGGCCAGCAGCTCCACCCGCGCGTGCAGCGACTGCTCGAAGTCCAGCTCGCCGCGCATCGCCGCCGCCGTCACCTCGGCGACCTTGTCCTCGCAGCCCGCGTGCGCGGCGAAGAGCTCGATCACCTCGTCCTGGATCAGGGTCGAGTCGACGTCCATCACCACCAGCCGCTGCGCGCGCCGGTGCAGCCCGGCCGAGACCACGCCGACGTCGACCCCGATGGAGTGCGCCTCGGTGGCCAGGGCCGTCCGCAGCGGCTCGGTCTCACAGCCGGAGACCGCGAACTCGACGGCCGTCACCGGGTACTTCGCCAGGCGGAAGATGCGGTCGATGTTGCCGCCGGTCTCCGCGATCCTGGCCGCTATGGCCGCGGTCTGCTCCGCCGTCAGGGGGTGCCCGAGCACGGTGACGTGCGAGCGCCCCTCGCCGCGCGGCCGGTTGTCACCGGTGCCGGAGATGATCTCGGCCTGGAGCTTCAGCGACTCGGCCCAGCTGTGCACGGTGGCCCGGAGTTCGCCGGCCGTGGCGACGGTCGGCTCCGTGACGAGCGCGCACAGGACGAGGCGGCCCCGGGAGACCACCTGCTCGATGTCCACGACGTCGACGGAGTAGGCGGCGAGGGTGTCGAAGAGTCCCGCGGTGATCCCGGGACGGTCCTTCCCGAAGATCTTGACGAGAAGGGTGGGAACGTCTGAGGTCTGCGATGCGCTCATGGTGGTTCCACCGTATCGGGGACCGCGCGCCGCCTGACCCCCCGTCCCGCGTAGCGGACACCCGAGTCGTCGAGGGGACGCCCCGAAGGTCTTCACACGGCCCGACTTTCCGATACGGGACCGGGCCTGAAATAGTTCCCCAGGATGATTCGACATCCCTGGACTCCCGTAGGCGGGGGTACATCGGGGGACAAGTAGTGGGGCTCGGAGTGCCAGAACTCGTACTGGAATTGAACGGCAGGACCTGGACGCTCGATCCGTCCCGGTCGTACACCCTGGGCAGGGACCCGCAGGGTGACCTGGTCATCGACGATGCCAGGGTCTCGTGGCGGCACGCCACGATCAGCTGGGGCGGTCGGAGCTGGGTCATCGAGGACCACGGCTCCACCAACGGCACGTTCCTCCAGGGGCAGCGGATCCACCAGATGGAGATCGGCCCCGGCTCGGCCGTGCACCTGGGCAACGCCACCGACGGCCCGCGGCTCAATCTCGCCGCCGGAACCCAGGCCGCGCCGCAGCAGGCGCAGGCCCAGCAGCCGCCGGTGGCACAGCCCGTGCCGGCGCACCAGGCGGCCGACCAGGCCGCCGCCCAGGCGGACTGGGCCACGCAGGGCCCGCCGCAGCAGCAGCAGGGCTGGCAGCAGCCGCCCGCGCAGCAGCCGCAGTTCCCGCACCAGCAGGGCGCCCCCCAGGGCGGGCCCGGTCACGGCGTCGCCGCGGGGGCGTCGTCGGCCTACGCCGACCGCAGCCCCACCACGTTCCACCAGCTGTCCCTCGGCCACGTCATGCGCATCGGCCGCGCCCTGGAGAACGAGCTGGTCGTCTCCGACCTCCAGGTCTCCCGGCACCACGCCGAGTTCCACGCGACGCCCGACGGCCGCTTCGAGATCCGCGACCTCGGTTCGCACAACGGCACGTACGTCAACGGTCAGCCGATCACCAAGGGCGGCAGCGCCCTCCTCGGCCCGCAGGACATCGTCGGCGTCGGCCACTCGACGTTCCGGCTCGTCGGCGGCCAGCTGGAAGAGTTCGTCGACACCGGCTCCGTCTCCTTCTCGGCCCGCCACCTCACGGTCACCGTCGACGGCGGCAAGCAGATCCTCAAGGACGTCTCCTTCGGCGTCCCCGAGAAGTCGCTGATCGGCGTCATCGGCCCGTCCGGCTCCGGAAAGTCCACCCTGCTCAAGGCGCTGACCGGATACCGCCCGGCCAACGAGGGCGACGTCCTCTACGACAACCGCAGCCTCTACAAGCAGTTCGCCGAGCTGCGCCAGCGCATCGGTCTGGTCCCGCAGGACGACATCCTGCACAAGGAACTGACGGTCGTGAAGGCACTGCGCTACGCGGCCAAGCTCCGCTTCCCCGGCGACACCGCCACGGCCGAGCGCGAGGCCCGCATCGACGAGGTGCTGCGCGAGCTCAAGCTCGACATCCACAAGGAGAAGAAGGTCACCTCCCTCTCCGGTGGCCAGCGCAAGCGCGTCTCCGTCGCCCTGGAGCTCCTCACCAAGCCGTCGCTGATCTTCCTGGACGAGCCGACCTCCGGCCTCGACCCGGGCATGGACCGCGACGTCATGCAGCTGCTGCGCGGCCTCGCGGACGACGGCCGCACGGTCCTCGTCGTCACGCACTCGGTGGCCGAGCTCGGCCTGTGCGACAAGCTCCTCGTCATGGCCCCCGGTGGCTCGGTGGCCTACTTCGGTCCGCCGGAGGAGGCGCTGAACTTCTTCGGCTACTCCACCTGGGCCGACGTCTTCTCCGCGTTCGAGAACTACCGCGACTACGACTGGGCGGGTCGCTGGAAGGGCTCGCAGCACTACCAGATGTACGCCGCGGACATCGACGCCGTCGCCGCCCAGCCCGTCCAGATGCCGCAGCAGGCGATGTCCCGCCCGCCGAAGCCGCAGGGCTGGGGCTCCCAGCTGTGGACCCTGATCCGCCGCTACGTCTCGGTGATCGCCTCCGACGTGGGCTTCATGGCCCTGATGGTGATCCTGCCGGCCGTGCTCGGCGCGGTGTCCGTCGTCATCCCCGCCGACTTCGGCCTCGGCAAGCCCACGCCCCCGTCCCGGTTCAACGGCGACGCCGGCACGATCATGCTGATCCTCGCGGTCGGCATGTGCTTCAGCGGCGCGGCCAACTCGGTCCGTGAGCTGATCAAGGAACGGGTCATCTACGAGCGGGAGCGTGCCGTCGGCCTGTCCCGCTCCGCGTACCTGATGTCCAAGGTCATCGTCCTCGGCCTGATCACGGCCTTCCAGGGCGTCATCATCTGCGGCATCGGCTTCTCCACCCGGGCGCTGCCCGAAGAGGGCCTCTTCATGCCGCCGGCCGTCGAGCTGTGCATCCAGGTCATCGGGCTCGGCCTGACCTCGATGATGGTCGGCCTGGTCATCTCCGCGCTGGTGAAGACCGCCGAGAAGACCATGCCGCTGCTCGTCATGTTCGCGATCATCCAGGTCGTGTTCACCGGCATCCTCTTCCAGGTGTACGACTCGCCCGGCCTGGAGCAGTTCGCCTGGCTCATGCCCTCCCGCTGGGGCATCGCCGGCGCCGGCGCCACCCTGGACCTGGCGCACCTGATGCCGCCGTGGGACCACAAGGACCCCACGAACACCGACCCGCTGTGGGAGCACACGGTCGGCCAGTGGAGCCTCGACCTCGGCATCCAGCTGTTCATGGCCACCGTCTGCTGCGTCGCCGTGGCGCGTCTGCTGCGCCGCCACGAGCCCGAGGTCATGCGCAAGTAGTCACGCACGGCAGTACGCCCGAGGGCGGCACCCCCACAGTGGGGG
>NZ_JBHJQI010000096.1:0-31385 GCF_042262805.1 Streptomyces sp. NPDC056361 | reverse complement strand
TCACCGCCAGGACGTCCTCGATCCCCTCCGCTCTCCCCATACCAGAACAACGAGTCCCACAGCCGGAAGCCACGACTTGTTTCCCGGCAAGCCCTAACTGATCGTTTCAGAATGAGGTTCGCAGGCGGCGGAAGCATATGAGGCTGCAGGCCAGTTCGAGCAGCCCCTGGTGGAGATCGGCGCGTCGTTCGTATACCTACAACACACGTAGGGCCTGGTCGACGTCACGCTCACGCCTGGCGAGCGCATGCAACACGGCTTGGTCGCCGTGCCGGTCCCGGGCGGCGGCAACGAGCAGGTCCACCGCGATGGCGAGCGCAGCATCGGGCACTCGGCATGGCGCGTCGACACTGAGCGCGAGGTCATCAAGGTGAACCGCCAGCTCGACGCAACGGGTCTGCAGGTATCCGTCGAGCAACATCTCCTCTCCCGGCCGGTGAAGGACAGCCACCCGCCGATCGGCCGACTCCATGCCCAGCCGCTGCGTCAGCCGCATCCACGCTGCCCGGGCCTGCTCAGCCACGACAGCGGACCCGGCTGCGGCAGTTTCCTCGCTGCGGGCACGCACTCCGACGTTCAGCGCAGAGTCCGGCAACGACGTATCGGCGAGCCGCGCGTAATACCGAACCGGTGACATCGGTTCTGCGCCGACTACCTGACCGTCGAGGAACCACTCGACCTGGAGGACGCTACGCGCAAGGTGGCCGGCCAGCCCACCCACTGGCATCCCGGGGAGAACAGATTCGGTCTCCCAGCGTCGGGCTACCTGCTCTGTGGCCAGTAGGTGCACCGCCTTCTCGGCAGCCTGCAGGTAGGTCTTCCGGATCTCATCAGTCATTCGGGCATCGTCGCAATCTCATCATCACAGCTGCTGACAGGTCCACGTTGTGGATCGACCCGCCGCCATGGCCGCCTGGACAGCTCGCCCATGTGGGAAGTGTGGTGGCACGGGAGCGGGCCGGGCATCGGCTTGCATCGAAGGTCTACGAGGTTCCCCCGGGGACCACGGGTCTGTCTCAGGCCGCGGTCCCTTGGTGGGCTTGGTGGGTCCTGGTGGCGGAGAGGGCCGCCGCTAGCCGGACCGAATCAGCGGAGGCGGCCAGTAGCGGCAGCCGGACGGCCGGGCTGGGAATACGGCCCTGGGCATGCAACACCCCCTTGATCACGGTCGGGTTCGGCTCGGCGAAGAGCGCGGCGGACAGCCGGGCCAGCTCCGTTCCCAGCCTGCGGGCCGGTCCGGTGGCGTCTCGCTGCCACAGCGAGATCAGCTCGGCGAAGTCAGCAGTGCGGACATTGGCCGACGCCAGGATGCCGCCGCGGGCGCCCGACGCGAGCAGCGGCGAGATGACGGCGTCATCGCCGCCGAGCACCGCGAAGCCCGGTGTCGACGAGCCGAGCAGTTCCATCGTGGCCGCGTCGATCGCACCGGTCGCGTACTTGACCCCGACGACCTCCGGTAGGCGCCTGAGCGCGTTCAGAGTGCCGGTGCTGAGCGACTGACCGGTGCGGTACGGGATGTCGTAGACGACCAGCGGCAGGCCCCCGTGTTCGGCGAGTGCCGTGAAGTGCGCCAGCGTTCCCGCCTCACCGGGCCGGGTGTAGGGCGGCGCCGGAACCAGCGCCGCGGCGACGTCACCGCTCTGAGCGAGCTCCCGCAGTGTCGTGATGGCGGCGGTGGTGTCGTTGGTGCCGACGCCGACGATCAGCGGAGCTCCGTGTGCCCGGCAGGCGGCCGAGCAGATGCGGACCACCGCTCGCTTCTCCTCGGTGGTCAGCGTGGCCGCCTCCGCAGTGGTGCCCAGGGCGACGAGTCCCCGAGCGCCGCCGACCGACAGCGCCTCGTCGGCGAGGCAGGCGAGCGCGTCCGGGGCGAGGCGCAGGTCGTCGGTGAACGGAGTCACCAAAGGGACAAACAGGCCGGTGAGATTCGCTTCGGGCTTCATGCGCCCAGCCTGACCGACACAAACCCGGTAGATCTAGTTCATGTTTCTTTGCCTATACGTAAGCTCACCTTATGCTCGATGTTCGACGACTCCACCTGCTGCGCGAACTGGACCGACGCGGCACCATCGCGGCCGTCGCCGAGGCGCTGGCCTTCACCGCCTCGGCCGTCTCCCAGCAGCTGAGCGTGCTTGAGCGCGAGGCGGGCGTACCCCTGCTGGAACGAAGTGGCAGACGGGTGGTGCTCACCCCCGCGGGCCGCACCCTCGTCGCCCACGCCGATGCCGTCCTCGAACGCCTCGAACTGGCCGTCTCCGAGCTGGCCGGGGCACGCGCGGGCATCGGCGGGCCGCTGCGGATCGGGACGTTTCCCTCTGGCGGCCCCGCGATCGTGCCCGCCACGCTGGCCGAACTGGCCCAGCGTCATCCCGCGCTGGAACCGATGGTGCAGGAGATCGACTCGGCGCGAGTCTCCGACGGCCTACGCGCCGGCGAACTCGACGTGGCCCTCGTCCACGACTACGACTTCGTGCCCGCGTCACCGGACACCACGGTCGACCAGGTGCCCCTGTTGGAGGAGCCGATGTACCTGGCCACCGGCAGCGCGCCCGCCACCGGTCTCGTCGCCCGCGGCGAAACGCTGGCCGAGCTGCTCGGACCGTGGGCCATGTCCCCATGGATCACGGCCAGGGACGGCACGACCGGTCACGCGATGGCCGTGCGCGCCTGTCAGGCAGCCGGATTCCAGCCGCGCATCCGCCATCGGGTCAACGACTTTCGTACGGTCCTGGCACTGGCGGCCATCGGGCAAGGCGCCGGATTCGTACCGGAGATGGCCACCGCACACGCCCCCGAGGACGTGGTCCTGACCCGGCTGCCCCTCTTCCGCCGCTCGAAGGTCGCCTTCCGCGCGGGCGGCGGCACCCACCCGGCGATCGCAGCATTCGTGGCGGCGGCGCGAACAGCGGTGGGTGCCACGGGCCGTGCCTCCTTACTGATCGATTCAGTGAGTTGAGTCGCGGGTCTTGTGCTCAGTGATCTTGTCGGCAGGGTGTCAGGAATGCGTGCTGATCTTGTTCCTGACGACCTGTGGCAGCGGGTGGCCCCGCTGCTGCCGCCCGCTCCCGAACGGCGCCGCTGCTACCCCGGTCGGCTGCGTGTTCCCGACCGGGCAGCACTCGCTGGCGTCATATACGTGCTGCGGACCGGTGTTGCGTGGCGCGATGTCCCCGCAGAGACCGTGGGCTGCTCCGGAGTGACGTCCTGGCGTCGGCTGCGAGACTGGACCGAGGCCGGCGTCTGGCCACGCCTGCACGCCGCCCTGCTGGCCGAGCTTCGGCGCGCCACCCTGCTGGACCTGGACGACTGTTCCGTGGACGGTTCGCACGTCCGGGCCCTCAAAGGGGGGATCACGTCGGTCCCCCGCCCGTCGACCGCGCCCGTTCCGGCTCGAAGCACCACCTGATCGTGGACCGCTACGGAATCCCGCTCACCGTGACGCTGACCGGTGGGAACCGGCATGACGTCACCCAGCTCCTGCCGCTGCTGGACGCCGTTCCGCCGATTCGGGGTCGGCGGGGACGTCCCCGCCGCAAGCCCCGGCGTCTACACGCGGACCGGGGCTACGACTTCGACAAGTACCGCCGCCTACTGCGGAAACGCGGAATCAAGCCGTTGATCGCACGACGCGGCGTCGCCCACGGGTCCGGACTGGGCAAGGTGCGCTGGGTGGTCGAGCGTGCCTTCGCCTGGCTGCACCAGTTCAAACGGCTCCGTATCCGATACGAACGACGCGCCGATCTCCACCAGGGCCTCCTCGAGCTGGCCTGCGGTCTCATATGCCTCCGCCGACTGCGAACCTCATCCTGAAATGATCAGCAAGAGGGCATCCGATCAACGTTCATGCGGCTGTGTGCGGGATGCTCGATTCGATTCGCCAGGTTGGTGCAGATTCTCCGGTGAGTTCGCGGCTCATTCTGTTAGCCATCGCCCAGTGGATCATCGTTCGGGATCTCTGCGGCAGTGCTTCGTAGTCGCGCGCCAGGCGGCGGTGCTGCATCAGCCGGCCGAAGGTCCGCTCGATCACCTCTCGCTTGGGCAGTGACTGGAAGCCCTTCACTCGCGGGTCACTGCACCACTTCGGCATCGATTCCAAGGCGGGTGCCGTGCTGGATGAGGCTGGCCTGGTAGCCGCCGTCGGCCCGCACTTTGCTCACGCTCGGACGGGCCGCCGCCTGTGCAGTCAGTGCCTGTTCGATTCTCCCAGCCGCCCGGGCCGCCGATTACCCAGTGCGGGTCACTCCCCAGCGGTGAAAACGTGCTCGGTCGGCGGGCCGACCAGCAGTCCCGGACCCGCCGCCAGCGCCTCGGTCAGATGCGGGCTCGACAGGTGCGCCTCGAACGCGGCGCGATCCTCCCACTCCTCGAACACCAGCCACGCACTCGGGTCCTCGGGGTGGACGTACGCCTGGTAGCTGATGTTGCCCGGCTCGGCCCTCGACGGCTCGACCAAAGAGAGCGCCTGCTCACGAACCTTGTCCTCGGCGCCAGGGGCGGCCTTGAGCAGGGCGATCACGGTGACCTTGGGCATGGTGCGCTCCATTTCGACACGTACTTCCGGGATGCGCGAGTCTATGTTCGCACCCCATACGCCGCAACGCACCGCCGCTCATGTCAACGCAGCGGTCTCCGAACGCAGTTCATGCCCGTTGGTCCTGGAGGTGGCGCTGCTCGACCGGGCTGGTGCGTCGCCGCGGCGACGCACTCGCCAGGCCGGAGTGCCTGGGTCAATCCTCCTAGGATTTACAGACTATGACGATTGATCAGATACCGATCGGCGTGGATGATCTTCGTAGGCAGCTCCATCAGTGCCCGCTGACGCACGCATGCCGTGATAGCGGCAGCCTGTCCAATCATCACCAGCTACTCCTCGGGGGAGACACTCATGCGCAAGCGCGTAGCCGCCGCCATATCCGGCGCGGCACTCATCGCCACCGGCCTGACCGCCAGCCCGGCCAGCGCCGACACCGGCTACTACTCCATCGAGATATACAACCACCTGTGCTGGGACGTGCCGAACTCCAACGCCTACGTCGGCGCGCAGGTGCAGCAGTGGGGGTGCAACGGCACCGACGCCCAGCATTGGTCCTGGCGCCAGG
The DNA here is from genome assembly GCF_042262805.1 of Streptomyces sp. NPDC056361. NCBI lineage: Bacteria > Bacillati > Actinomycetota > Actinomycetes > Kitasatosporales > Streptomycetaceae > Streptomyces > Streptomyces sp. NPDC056361. The sequence goes on along the minus strand of NZ_JBHJQI010000096.1, from coordinate 26,286 downwards.
TGGACGCCACCCATTACGAGATCCGCAGCGCCCTGAACCCCGACCTGTGCCTGAACAACTGGGAGGGCGGTGACACGATCGGCAACCACATCAAGCTGTACTACTGCGGTTCGTCGAACCCCGACCGTGTCTTCAACTTCGTCCGCACCGGCCAGCATAGCCAGCTCCAGCCCAAGAGCGCCTGGAAGAACTGCATCAACGGCTGGGGTGGCAACGACTGGGGCAACGAGCTGCGCCTCTACACCTGCATGGACGTCGACAACGAGAACATCGTCAGCTGGGGATAACCTCCCCGGCGTGAGCCACCCGCGTGACAACTACTGCTGATCACGCATCTACAGGATCCTGGCCGATCCCCGGGGAGCCCCCGGCAAGCGCATGTATCGCCCCGCCCTCACACCGGCGAGGACGGCGCCGCCCTCATGGGCTCGGCCAGGATCCGGGCCGAGCCGCAAACGCACCCGACTGCGGCAAGGTCGGCGTCCTCCCTGTCGCCGCCATGGACGACGTCCTACTCCGCCGACAGCAACCGGAGGCCCCGATGCGCATGCGCCCGCCGGGGAACGCGTCCGCCTCAAGGAGGCGGACGGCGAGCCCACAGGCGGCGAGGTCTGCCGCTCAGGCGAGGCCGGTCAGGCGAGGCCGGTCAGGCGAGGCCGGCCACACCTGCTCCGATGACGACGGCGTCGCCGTCGCCGTCGGCATACTCCGTACCTGTCACGACCATGGAGGAACTCCTTCTCGGGTGACTCGCTCGTCGGGTTCAGTCACCATGTCCGGTGCCGCCGCTACCGAAGCCACCGCTTGAGATCCCGCGCCATTTACGCCTTTCCTCGCTCTGCGGCTCGGCGTCAGGCTCGCCGGAGTTCTTCAGGTTGTACGGCATCAGGCGGTGCTCGCCGTCGGTGTGCGGCATCTCGGCGGGCTTGCGGTACTCGGAGACCTCGCCCGGCAGCCGGCCCGTGTCGGGCCGATGTGGCTGCGACTCGGGGTCCGGGGGCGGGAGCTCCTTGTTCTTGACTCTGATGCCGAACGCGAAGGCACCGATGAGGACGGCGACCACGATCAGACCACCGAGTACCTGGGCCAGCCCGGACTGCCAGACACCAGCCGCAGTCTCCGAGGTCTCAAGGATTTGCGCGTTCATGGGGGCATCCCATCTCTCTAGGCCTGTCCGGATGGCCAGTGGCGACCTGAGAGGCGCCGGTCTCGACGCCAACGGGTCAGAAGCCAGTGATGCGGAGGGCGAAGAACAGAGCGACCATCACAGCGCCGATGACGATCAATGAGATCCACACCTTGGGGTGCTCCCAGATGCCGCCGTCGGGCCTTTCACGATGTGCAGAAGAGGTGGAGCCCTCAGCGGGCGGGGTTTCCTGGGGTGGAACCGGCTTGTCGGCAGCCATGGTGCCTCCCGTGTCTCGAGCGGCGTCAAAGCCGCTTCCTCCGACTCAAGCGTCACAAAGCAGGGAGGTAGGGGCCAGTCGCATCGTTCATGCGTCGAAATCTGCCGTCTCGGGCGAGACCGGTCCGCGTCTCCGCCAGGTGCGGAGTGCGTGGCTGCCTGCGGCGGGTCTACGCGACCTCCGTGGTCACCAGACCGTTCGGGCGTCCACTGATCAAGCGCATCCGCGCCTGGATCGGCGACCGAAAGGAAGGCAGAGACCGAAGCGGAGGCGAGTCAAGCATGAGCGAGAGCAACGAGCTGTGGGCCGTTGGCCTTGAGGCTTCTGATGAAGGCGTCAGCATCAGGACGCCTCCGCTCAAGGCATGGGGTGTCGCCCCCGATGGAGGCCGTCCGCAGGGTTCGGTGTGTACTCACGCCTCCATGCTTCCGCAGCTGCCGAGCACGATGCCGTCCGAAGTCTGCGCGGCCTGTCTTGCCCTCGGATACGACTGGGTTCGCCTGCGTTGGTGCACGACCTGCGGAAACGTTGGGTGCTGTGACAGCTCTCAGGGTCAGCACGCCCACGCCCATCACGTGACAACCGGACATCCGGTCGTCATTTCGCTGGCCCCCGACGAATCATGGGCATGGTGTTACGTCGACGACGTGTTCCTGATCGAAATCTGATGCTCATCATTGCCTCGTCGACATACCGGGCCCGGGCACGCCCTCGGGTCGATGCCCTCGGGGCTCAGCAGTCGTAGCGGTGCGTGTACGGGGTGTCGGGGCAGAGGCTGCAGACGAAGAAGTACATGCCGCCGAGGTCGCCGAGGCACATGCCGTGCCCGAACGTGTCGAGGGCGGCGGGGTCGGCTTCGGCCTGCCAAGCCGGGGTCGATGCCCCGTCCTGGCGTGGGTCCCGGTCGTCCAGGGGGAGCCAACGGCCCATGCCCGGTTCGGTCGCGGTGATGCTGAGCAGGTGTTCCATCCGGGTGCCGCAGCCCGTGCAGTCGGGCCAGTCGGGCTGCTGGGTCCACCCCGGGTAGCCGCCGACCTTGCTCTGCTGCGTGGTGGCCACTTCGAAGTAGTCGTAGCCCTGTTCGTCCTTCAAGTCCTCGAACCGCTCGTCGAGCAGGTCGCCGAGCCGCTCCAGCAGATCCCAGTTCGGGTATTCCGTGGCCTCGGTGGGAGACACCGTGCACGGGCGGGGCAGGTAGTCCCCCTCCGCGGTGTGGGGGCGCGGCGGTTCCCCGGCGAGGGCGCCGGCGGCCGTCAGCTCCGCGCTGCGCCAGTGAAGACGGGGGTTGGCCGCGTACTGGCCGTCCTGGTGAACGAGCGGGCACCACAGGATCTGCAGCAGGTCGGTGCCGGCGGGGAAGACGAGGCCGGGTACATCCCGTGCGTACAGCTGGACCACCGGGACCATCGAGACCGGCTCGGGTCCGACGGGCGCGTCGAGCGGCTTGTAGTGGTCTGGTTCGGCGCACGTCGGCCAGGGCTCGTCGGCCGGCCACAGCAGCGGCCCGCCGATGGAGCTCTCCCCCGGGCCCGGCTGCCCGGCCCGGGGGTAGAGGAGGGTGACCTCGCGGGCCGCGCCGGTCAGCTCGGGGAAGACCGCCTCCACATCGAAGGGGATCGGCGCCAACTGCCGGGGCTCGGACGGCCGGGCCTGGGCGGTGTCCAGCTGTGTGTGCCCTGACGGCATGGGGTCTCCTGCTGATGGCGGTCGGTCGATGCCGACCCTAGCCCCCGCCTACGACAGTCGGCGCGTCCCTCCCCCACCTGCCGAGCACGCCGAGACATCCCCCTCGGGATGAGGACGGGCAGGCCTGCCGGCCTGCCCGCTCCGGCTCTCGCAACCCGGCCTTTCCCTGGAGTACTTGCGCTGAGGTCCACCCCGGTTCAGGCCGGTTCAGGCCGGTTCAGGCCGTGCCAGGAATGCATCGGCCTCTCACGGGAAGTACAGGGAAGCCTTCTCCAATACATGGCCGGTGAACATGCCGCCCCACACGACTCCGCCCCGGTACATCGTGGTCCGCACGCCCTCCTTGCTGGTCTCGACCGTGAGGGGACGGCTGATCAAAGTCGTACCGAGGATCCGGGCGTCCTGGGCAGCCCACTGGGCCGCCTCAGGCCGGACACGTGTGCTCACCAGCGCGGGGAGCACCGTGGCGGCGTTGCGGGCGCCGGGTATGCCGCCGCGCAAGCTCTTGGCGTAGCTCATGGCCCACCCGGTGAACTCGCCCAGAGTGGTCACGTCGATCTCGGGGACAGTGGCCGCGAAGACGAACAACTCGGTCTTCGTCCCGAACCAGCGGGCCTTACGGTCTCCACGGCAACCGGTCACCACGGGGTGGTCGTCCCAGCGCGCCACGGTCACCGTGCAGCCGTCGGCCGCCAGCCGCTCGTGGAGCGCCGTAAGGTACGTGGCTGCCGCGTCTGCGGTCGGTCCAGTCGTATGGGTGTTCATGCGCAGATCCTCCAACGCCCTTGTCCAGTAAGGGAAGAGGAGCAGAGCAGCGCACGGCAGAGCATGTACGAAGCCCCAGGTGCGGGCTCGCAGGAACGACATGAGGCAGACGTCGCATCACGACCGGGGAGGCCGCGAGCCCGAGCCGAAGCCCAAGCCCAAGCCGACAACCCAAGTGCGCAGGTCGCTACCCCGCAGCCACGACAGGGCCGGCCGTGACCTGAGGGCCGTTGGGCAGCAGCGGAGCGAGGTTGTCCCTGACGAAGTCGGCGGCCTGTTTGATCGATTCCTCGGCCCCGGCTCGGTCTTCGAAGACGCTGGTGGAGATCATCACTCCGTCACCGGCGTCCACCCAGTAGTAGGCCACGAAACCCGGGACTCTACGCAGGAGGGGCACGAATCCCTCGTCCACTCGGCGTCCTGCCTCGGCAGCATCGGTCACGCCTTCGTAGCGCCGGATTACCGCGTACATGGTGTTCTCCTCATGGGTCCCAGGGGCACGTTGCGCGAAACGACATACCCCCGCCGGGCGTCTCCCGCTCGGGAGACGCCCGGACGTGACCTGGATAGCCGCACCAGCGGTCCGCAGCGAGGCGCCGGCCACAGCACCTCGGGGCCCATCTGCACACACGCGCCGTCCGAGGCTGAGCCAATTCGTCAAGAAGAACCCCGGTGCCGTTTTCTCAGCTCATCCAGCCTTGCGCGAGCCGCGTCCCGGTTTGGCGTCGGTGGCTTTGCATGGGCGGGAATCGGGACTTGGGGTGGAACGGGTATCCCCAGCGAGGCGGCGGTGCGCGAGAGGGCCGATTCGATGTCGGTGGCAGCAAGATGGGCCAGACCACCCGAATTCAATCCTCGAAAATGCGAGATCTTCCTGCGCAGCGATACCCAAACCATCCCCCCACGAGCAGAGAAGCTGTTCCGCTCCGCGAGTGAAGCGTATTCGATCTCGATATCCAGGTCACGCTGCTCGGCGGGTGACCACCAGGCATTCCACTTCGGGTCGTCCTGGATCATCTGGACGACATCGCCTGCCGCATCGAAGTAAGCCACGGGGATATCGCTGGTGCCGTGCAAGGCGAGCCTGATCCAGGGAGTTTCGGCTTCCTCAATGGTCTTGGATTCGTTGGATTCGGTCACGCGGGGCCCCGGCGGCAGGCCTGGCCATGGTTCCCCCGTGACGCTCTCGTAGGCTGTGCAGACGGCGTCGGCGAGCTCGTCGGACTCGCCGAATTCCCACGTGTGCGCGGTCGCCTCGCTCGGGAGTTCAAGGATTCGCTGGAAACGCGTCCTCCCCGCTGCCACTACCGCTAAGTGGAAGTTGTTCAGGGCATCGCCCATCAGGGGAACCAGTGCTGCACTCGACGGGTCATTGACGTCCTTGACCGGGGTCTCCGCGAGGGGCTCACTTTGCAGCCGCAGCAGCTTTTCCGTCAGGATTTCGACGAACTCCTCGACGCGAACCGAACCTTCCCTCTTCAGCGCTTCGGTGAGTTCGTGAGCAGTGCGCTGGTTCGCCACACCGCCGAGGGCGTCCACGAGGAACCAGAAATCTTCCTCCGTAATTAATCCTTCCGTTCTGCCGACGAGCGCACTGGGTGGGGTGCCTTGATGCTCAGCACCCCACCCATTTCCTCTACTCCTGATGACGTGCGGGAAATCCTAGCGGCAGCTCTTCGCCTGCCCGGGGCAGTGGCGATGCCTGGCCACGTATATGAGGATCATTCCCGCTTCCCAGCTTCGAGCGTTGAACCAACCTCGCAGGTTGCTTCTCAGCACGATGTACCTGCATCCGCTGGCTGTGCGGTAGTACCTGTTGCCCCGGTGGCGGTGTCCTCGACGATCCAGCAGGGGTTGGCGTCGTCGTCGCCGTAGTGGTTGATCTTGGAGGCCGTCTGCGTCCAGGTGGATCCGTTGTTGGACTCCGTCTTCCAGGACCGGAAGCGCAGGCCGGCGTCGAGCTGCCGGGTTTGGCGGTCGCTGCCGACGGTCTGCTGGTAGGCGAGGTCGTTGGCGTAGTACGCCATCGTGTTGCCGGGGGCCGAGGTGGCGCGGCCGAAGGCGTCGTACGCGTAGCCCGTGTCGACGATGCGGTCGGCGCTGTCGTAGGTGTGGCTGGTGGTGGTGCCGCCCGTGGTGGGGCAGTCCAGGCCGGGGCGCCGGTCGCGGTGGTGCGGGACGTGCGGTTGCTGCGGTTGTCGAAGGCGTACGTCCGCTTGGAAGGCGCCCGCGACGGAGTCGGTGGCCTTCGTGGCGAGGCTGCGTGGCTCGGCCCGCGGTTCCGGGCTCGGCAGTGCCGACGCTCGCCGATGCGGCGACGCCGTCAGGCGTCACCTCGCGGAGGCCGGCGGAGACCGACCGGAACGAACGCCGCTCTTCCTCGCAGCGTCGGCCCACCGGCCGCGACGGACGGGCCGCTTGTCCCGTCGCGGCCGAGTCGGTGACTCCGTGTGACAGCGAATCCAGTCGTTCGGACTTCCTTGTCAGCGAACTTGGTCGCCCTTCGGCCCGATGCCTGTGACTCCGGTAGGAGTTCCATCCGGGGCATACGGGTCGCGGAAGGTGAAGGCATGCGGCGCGGAGCCGTGGGCATCGAGGTGCTCCAGCCGGGAAACCCCGTCCCGCCAGGTGGGTATCACGCCGTCAGAGACCCACCAGAACACGTGGTTCGGGTGCTCTGTTTTCTCGAACCAGTCGTAACGCCTGCTCAACGCGTCACGGTGCAGACCGGTGTAGACGGCGTCGAAGGCGGAACGCAGGTCGGTCCAGAGTGAGAGGGTCACGGCCAGGGCCGTGGTTTCCGCGGTCCGGCCCTTCCCGTACCAAGTCGGTACGGCGAACTCTCCCCACGCGCCCCAATCCGCCTCGAAGAGCACGCCCTGCTCCCCGTCCACCGCTTCAGCACGCGCGAGGTATCCGGGGTGCTGACTGATCCTCCGGTAGACGGCCTCACCAATGTCGTAGAACTCGCGCGTGAGCGGTGCGGGATCGGCGAGAGGTGACTTCAGGACGCCGAATGTGTACAGAACAAGCTGGGGCATACGTCTCTCCCTGGTTGGGGCCGCCTGGCGTGGACCTGCTTCGGCGGCTTACGCAGGGGCGAAGGTGTGTGGAGCCGGGCGTGACCGACTCATCCCGTCGCGGCCGGCCCAGCCTGAGGGAACCCCTGTGCGACCGTGGCGACCGCCGAAGACCAGGTGAAGGTAGCTGCCCCTGCGCGCCATGTCGAAGTTGCAATTTCCCTGTACAAGTGGCCTCTTGCGTAGGTTCCCCACGTCTGTCGCGCCGGTACGTGCAACCTACGAGGGCCTGGAAATGGCCGCCGAACCCGGCCTCACCCTCACCATCTACACCGCCGAACCAGGCTCCACATCCGAAGAGGGGCTGCGGCTCCTCGCCTCCTGGAGCGCCGCACAAGATGCCGACCTGCCCACGGAACCGGAACCGTCCACCACCGGCTGACCCACGAGTCGGGGGACCCTCGCTATCCGATGGTGACGACACGCGCCCAGGCGGGTGGGGCGTCGGGGGTGTAGTCAGGGTCGTTCTCGTTCGCGGCGCGGACGGGGCGCTGGAAGAGGCCGACGACCGTGCGGCAGGACGGTTGGGCGGAGGGCCACGGGGTCTGGCCGTCCGTGAGGGCGACGATCACGTCCGGGCGGGGCCGGGAGCGCAGGGCGCGGGCGAAGCCGGAGCGCAGGTCCGTACCGCCGCCGCCGATGAGTTCGAGGTTCTCGGCACGGCACAGGGGTACGGCGACGCCTGCCGCGGCGTCGCAGGAGATCACCGAGACCAGGTCGCGCCGTCCGCCCACCGCCCGCGCAATGGCAGCCACCTCGAGGAGTGCGCTGCCCAGCTCGGCGTCGCTGACCGACGCGGAGGTGTCGATCACGACGCAGACGTGGGGCGGCATCCGGCGCAGGCTCGGCAGGACGACGCCCGGGATGCCGGCCGAACGCCGGGAGGGGCGCCGGTAGCTGTGGTCCTCGCCCGTCCCCGGCGCGCCCGCGGCCGCGCGGACCGCCGCGCCGAGCAGCTGCCGCCACGGCTGCGGGGACTGGAACGCCTCGTCCGCCCATCGACGCCAGCCCTCCCGGGCTTCCCCCGGCCGGCCGGTGATGGCCTCGGAGACCCGGAAGCGCACCGCGTCACGCTGCTGTCGGGTGAGCCCGTGAGCCCCCTCGGGGCCGAGCTCCCAGGGCCGCGCACGGCCGTCCGCACCGCTGCCGCAGTCCAGCCAGGCCAGTCGCGGGGTGCGGCCCGCCATCGAGAACTTCCGAAGGTACTCCTCCATCAGCAGCCCGTCCGGAAGGCCCAGCATCGAGGGCCGTACCGCTCCCGTCGGCATCGGGAGGCCGTCTCCGTAGATGTCGTCGTTGATCTCGAAGTCCGCCGCGATGTTGTGCCGGAGCCGCTGCCCGGTCCCACGCTCCCCGAGTTCCCCGTGCTCCCGCGCGTACCGCTCGCTCCGCCCGTGGTGGTCCCGGAGCAAGTGGGAGACCTCGTGCACCCACACGCCCGCCAGTTCCTCCAGCGGGGTGCGCGCCACGAACAGCGGGGACACGTAGCAGCGCCAGTACGCGTCCACCGCCATGGTCGGCACCGACGGGTCCTCCACGACGTGCAGCGCGAAGAGCGCGCTGGCGAGGTACGGGCGTACCGAGACCGCGTGCAGTCGGGCGGTCAGCAGTTTCTCCATGTCCAGTGGGACGACGGGCCCCGGCGGGGTGCCGGGCACCGCGACCCGGACCGGCCGCGGCGGCGGAGGCGGGGGCATCGGACGCGGCAGCGGGCGCGCCGACGGGGGCGTCGGGCGCCGCTTCGGCTGCTTCACGGTCCCGGTCATGCGCGCCCACCCACCGCGTTCCCGGCGCCGGCGGCAGCGGCGGTCCGGGCCACCGAATTCTCCGCACGCCGGGCGAGGCCGACGACCGAGGAGAGGCGTTCCACCGCCTCCGGCACCTCCCAGCCCTCGCGCCGCAACGCGGCCAGCGCCTTCGCCGGGCCCACCAGCAGATCCGGTGCGCCGGTCTCCAGCGCCCTGACCAGCACCGCCCAGCCCGCCTCCCAGCGCTCCCGCTCCGGGCGCGCGCCGACGGCGGCCACCACCGCGTCCAGCGTGGCCTGGCGCAGGTCGCCGCGCTCGGGCAGTTCTGCGGCGCCGGGGTCGGCCAGCAGCACGTCCGGGTCGGGAAGCTCCATCCGGTCGATGTGGGCGAGCAGTTCGAGGCCGGGCCCGTCCCCGACCGCCCCCCGGACCAGCAGCGCCAGTACGTCCCGGGAGACGGAAGCGGCGGTGCCGAAGGCCAGCAGCGTCATCGCGGCCTCCCAGCTGCGCGGCGAGGGCCAGGCGCCGCCTCGCCGGGTCTCGGTGGTCGGCAGCCGGTGGATCAGCGTCGGCCGGGTGTTCAGGAAGCCGCACACCGCGCGGCGGGCGAACGCCACGGCGTCCGGCAGCACCGCCGCGTCCAACCGGGGCAGCTCCGCGCTCGGCCAGACCCCGCCGAGACCGCGCACCACCACATCCCGGTCGTGCACCCAGTACAGGTGCACGAACCGGTTCGCCAGCGGCGGGCTCAGCTCCCAGCCGTCCGCGGCCGACGCACGGGGATTGGCCGCGGCCACGATCCGCACGCCCGGCGGCAGTTGCAGCGCGCCGACCCTCCGCTCCAGGACCACGCGCAGCAGCGCGGCCTGGACGGCCGGGGTGGCGGTCGACAGCTCGTCCAGGAAGAGCAGCCCCTTCCCGGCGCGTACCAGCTCCACCGCCCACTGCGGCGGGGCCATGGGCACCCCGTTCACCGCCGGATCCTCCCCCACGATGGGCAGCCCGGAGAAGTCGGTCGGCTCGTGGACGCTGGCGATCACCGTGGTCAGCGGCAGGTCGAGGGAGGTGGCGAGCTGGGTCAGCGCAGCGGTCTTGCCGATGCCGGGCTCACCCCACAGGAGTACGGGAAGGTCCGCCGCGACCGAGAGGGTCAGTGCCTCCAACTGCTCGTCGGAGCGCGGTTCGGTGGTGGTCGTCCGCAGAAGGGTCAGGAGGTCCTCGGCGAGGCCGAGCTGTGGCTGGTCGGCCGTCGGCGTTGCGGGCGCGGAGAGGGCGGTGCTGGAAGTCATGGGCATCACCTGGGTGGGTTCGTGGATGGAAGATCCGGCGTGGTCGAGCGGAGTACGGCGCGCACAGCGCGGTTCGCGGACCGTCTCAGGTCTCCGTCGCCCGGACGGGACGTAGGTGGGGGAAGTGGTTGGTCGGGACGTCGGTGGGGGAAGTGGCTGGTCGGGAAGCCCCGACCGGGAAGCGGCCGGTCGGGAAAGCGGCCAATCGGGAAAGCGGCCGGCTGGGGATTCGGCCGGTCGGGAAAGCACCAAGCCGGAGAATCGGCCTGTCGGCAAAGCACCCCGTCGGGGAATCGGCCGGTCGGCCCGTGTGCTCCTCGGATGACGAGCCTCGGGGTCGCTGATCCTGCGGACCCGCGGGGCACCGCGGGCGTTCAGCCGTGCAAACCGGTCCGTGGTCGAGCACGGCTCCCGCGCTTGCGGCGCAACTCTCGCGGCGTACGACGGTCGAGCCGTGGCCGGTAGCCGTTGTCCCTTGCCACATCCGCGGCGGGGTGCACCGGTACCAGACCCGAGCGGAAGAGCCCGTGACCCAGGCGACCTGCCACCGCACCCTCCAGGGCGTCCCGCAGCGGCCCCTCGCGCAGGGCCGCGCCGGGACCGAGCAGCCCCTCGACGACGGCCAGCGCGCCGGTCACGTCACCGTGGCCGAGCCGCTCGCGAACCGCGGGCAACGCCTCTGGGCTGCGGTGCACCGAGTCGATCGCCTGTAGGCAGGGCAGCCCTGGTCCACCCAGCGCCATGAGAAGGTCCTCACGGGCCAGCTGCGCCGGGTCATGATCGACAGCCGCCAGCACCCCGTCCCGCAGCGCGATCCGGTGTACCTCTCCCATGCACTCGACACGGTGCGGGTCCGCGGTCCCACGGTCCGCTCCCGCGTCCGGACCGCCGGCCAGGTCCCTGTCCCGGCCGAAATCCGGTCCCTGGCCCCACCGCGGACCGGCTACCGCTGCCCCCGCAGATGGCGACGAGCCCGAAGGGCCCTCGACTCCTGGCATCGACAAGGCTGCCGCGACCAGCGGGTGAAGCCGTTCCGCGCGGAACAGCCCGGCCCGCAGAAGCTCCAGGTCCGGAAGCGGTCGCGCCGCGGCCTCCGGCAGTACCGGGAGCACCGCGATCTGCTGCGGCGGCAACATCTCCCGTACCGGCCGGAGCGCCGGGGCATGGCTGTCGTCGGGGGCTACGAGTTCGAGCACGGCCCGGTTGCGCGCATCGAGTCGTACGGTCAGGGCTCCGCGAGGACGCCCCTCGGCCCGCAGCAGCAGCTCCGCCTCCGCCGCCCAGCGGTCCGGCGGCCGCAGAAGGTCGTGGCCGCCGGGCCCGTACGGTGCGTCCGCACTGCTCCGCTCGGCCAGTTCGGCGCTGCGCGTGGCGTCCCAGAGGTGGCGGTGCAGATCGAGACGGAAGCGCCGGTCGGGGTGCGGGTGCGGATGATGTCCGGGCGCGTCTCCCCGGGATTCCTCCCAGAGCGCCAGGGACATCCGCTGGCCCGCGTCCGCCCAAGCCGGGGGCGTCCGCACGACGAGATGCGGTGCCGCGGTGCCGGGGGCCCCGTAGCGGGCCAACGACAGGGTGAGGCCGGGTCGAAGTCGCCCGTCGGGGGCGATGCGGGGCATGTGCCAGCGCAGCAGATCCGGCGCCAGCTGACGCAGATCGGCCCGGAGGCGGGCGACGAGGTCGGTGCCGTGGCGGACGCGCACGGCGCGCAGATCGAGATCGACGTCCACCCGGGCGGCGGCGCAGGCTCCCGCCCAGTCGCCCGTCACACGGCGGGCAGTAGCGATTTCGATCATGGACGGTGGCACGGCGTACTCACGTACGCGCTGCCACATCAACAGGCGGGCGGGAATCGGTTCCGCGAAGTGAGGTGCCATCAGCACTCACCTTGCGCGGACGATTCCCCCAATCCGAAAAGGGAGAAGGTCTTCATCAGCGGCATCCTAAACACCTCGTGGATCATCTGTCAGCCGCATATCGCAGGCCCCTCCACCCTCGGGCACGACTCCGGTGCACCCTCGGGCACGAGTCTGAGCGCCGCCGGGCACAAGTCCGGGCGCCGCCGAGCACGGCTCCGGGCGCCGCCGGGCCGCACGCTGAGGCCGCCGGGGGGCTGGGGGGTGACCCAGCCGCTGGTTGCATGATCAGCGGCCGGGTCCTGCCGCGGCGACAGCGTGTGCGCGGGGCACCCAATCCAACGATTCCGTGAACTCGTGCAACCATCCCCTCGCTCAAACGTCATAGAAGACGAGTGTGCGCCGTAGGCGTGTTCGTTTCGTTTCCATGGGGGACCCACACATGACTCACCACATATCCCTGCGTGCCCGCGTGCTTCCGGCCGTGGCTGCCGCCGGGATCCTCGTTCCTGTCGTCGCGGGCGCGGCGCCTGCCTCCGCCGCCACCGCGCCGCAGGTCAGCTGCACGTCGGGCAAGGCCGGGCTCGCCGCCAAGCTTCAGAAGGACATCACCGCCGCTCTCGCCACGCGCTCCGGTACCGTCGCCGTCGGCGTGCGCGACCGCACCACGAACACCACCTGCACTCTGCGCGCCACGACCTCGTACGACTCGGCCAGCGTCGTGAAGGTGACCGTCCTCGCCACGCTCCTCTGGGATGCCAAGAAGACCAACCGTTACCTGACCACCCGCGAGTCCAACCTCGCCACCGCCATGATCACCAAGTCCGACAACGCGGCCACCACCTCCCTGTGGAACCAGCTCGGCGTCACCAAGGTGAAGGGCTTCCTGGCCGCTGCCGGCATGACGCGCACGGTGCCCGGGTCCGGCGGCTACTGGGGGCTCACCCAGATCAACGTCACCGACGAGCAGCGGCTGCTCTCGCTGATCACCGCCAGGAACACCGTCCTGACCGACAGCTCCCGCGCCTACATCCTCAAGCTCATGGGGAACGTCGTCACCTCTCAGAAGTGGGGGACCCCGGCCGGCGCACCCTCTTCCGTGGCCGTGCACGTCAAGAACGGCTGGCTGCAGCGCGCGACGCGCGGCTGGCGCGTGCACAGCGTCGGCACGTTCCAGGGCGGCGGCCACGACTACACCATCACCGTGCTCACCGACGGCAACAGCACGATGAACTACGGCGTGAACACGATCCAGGCCGTGTCCAAGGTGATCCACCAGGACCTGGTCCCGACCACGCGCACCGCGTACCGCTACACGCCGACCACCACGCCCAGGGAGGCGTTCGTCGCGGTGCCTCGGGGCTGACGCCAGGCCTGGCCGAGGGCACCATCGCCAGCATTGGGGGCATTGGGGGCTATCGGGTCGGCCCGACCCGAGCTGCCGTCCACGAAGGGGGCCGTCCCGGTGCTCCACGCACCGGGGAGGCCTCCTTCGTCGTGGTGTCCGTCCCGCCCGTCGGCGACCCGCTTCGGCCGGGACTGCCGCCGGGACCGCCAGCAGCACGGCGCCGACGCCGCCGGGAACGCCCCGCCCCACGGGTACGGGGAGCAGCGCGGCACCTGGCAGCCGCGCAGATCGACGCGTCAGCGGCAGCGCTTCACGCAGAAGCTCGTGATCAAGGAAGTTGAATGGTCGCGCACGTGGCTCCGCGCACCTCACGGGCCTCGCACTCATCGGAACCGTCGGCGGTGATCGCGACGATTTCGAGGCCCCAGGCGTCTCGTATGGCCGAGACCGGAATGCTGATGTTCTGCGTGATCCTGCCCTGGTCGTCAGGTCTCAGGCTGCTGGCGTAGAGGTCTCGCGGGCCACCGACGGACTCCCCTTCCGCGTCGATGGCGACGACGTACACGCCGACGGCCGCCCACGTCTCCACACCGTCGGCCCGTACGCCGAAGCTCAGCCTGAGGCTGGACTTCGGCCCTTCGAGTGCGACGTTGCTGATCGTCGGCCTACCGTTCCCTCCCGCCGCCTTGGCCGCGCCGACGACCGCCACACTCAGGGCGACCATGTACAGGATCACGCCGATCACCAAGACGACGGTCTCCCACACATTGCCTCTCCTGGTCGGGTGGATGAGCAGCGCCACGATGCTGCAGACGATCGCAAGGATCGCGCAGAGAGAGGCAACGTAGATGGGCCAGGACTCGTTGTTGAGCGCCACGAAGACGACATCACTCGTCAGCCCCAGAGCGGTCATGACCCCGGCCACCGTAACCAGGGCGCCGGCCAGGATCTTGGCAACGTCGTCCAGCCGCTTCCCCACACCGGCCTGGATCGCGTCGAATCCCGGAGAAGCTTCGTGCCCACCAGTCGTCTGCTTCACCCAGCCATGCTGCCGGACGCCGGCTCACACCCCAGGGCATCCGCGCCAGCAAGTGCCCCGAGCGGAGGACGGCCAAGCAAAAAGTCGGATCTGTCTTACCGACCAGTTGGGGCCACGCCCATGCCTCAACTACCGGCGGGGGACGGGTTGGGCTAGCGACCTGTTGCGACGCTTCGCTCGCGTCGTGTGCCAGGTCAGTCCCCCACAGGTCGGAGGAAGTCGGCGCCGACGGAGCGGGCCGTCTTCTCGACCGCGTCGTGGGTCTTGTCGCCAGTCGTGAACAGAACCGCGCCCATGCTGCCCTTGTCACCCCACACGCACATCGCCCGCGGCGTGCCCGAGGTCGCCTCGGTGTAGTTGAGGCACCGCATCCAGCCGCCGTAGGGGCCGTCGCCGGCCCGCCAGCTGTCGTGAACGGTGCCGATTCCGTCCGTGTCCATGGGGGCGATCCCGCCGTCGTACACGTATGACGCGCGCATCTCGTGGAAGTCTCCGGTCGCGACAGCCACCAGGTAGTCGGCGGCAGTGTCCGCAGTGCCGTCTTCGGCGACGTACGCCCGGGCCGTCCAGTCCTTCAGCTCGCTGTCGGGCACAGCACCGAACGGATTGAAGTCGTCGCGCAGGTCGTATCCCTGCATGCCCCGGAAGGTCTCGTGAGCGACGATGTCGTAGCGGGGATAGGCGAGGGAGGAGGCGTACGCGGTGACGCCGACGGCCATCAGGAGGGCGAGTCCGGCTCCGGCGAATGCGTACTCGCGAGGTGTGGCGCGCGGTACGGGGTGCAGCTCCGGCGGCCCGAAGCCGTCTCCCCCGCCGGCCGGCCCACCCGCCCCTTCGGCATCGGGTGCGGCCTCCGTGACCGCTGTGGCCATCCGATCGGCAGCCCGCTCGCGGGCGGTCCGCAGCTGCCTGCGGAGGCCGACGAACGGCAGCGCCAGCAGCAGGGCCGCGCCCGTAGCCACGCCGTACGGCATCGACGGCGCGGCGCTGATGCGCACGACCATCAACACGGCGACGAGCACGCTGACAGCGAAGCGGTATTCGGGGCCCCGGCGCAGCAGCAGGCGCGACCAGTTCCGGCCGGGGGCGGCGAGCGCGCCGGTTGTCTCGGCGAGCACGGCGAGCCGCAGATCGCGAGGGGCCCCGGCGGCCCACTGCGCGGCCTGAGCGGCGGCGGCCTGCGGCGTGGGCGCTTCGGCGAAGGCACGGGCCGCGTCGAAGGCCTGCACCCTGCGCACCGAGACACCGCTCTTGGCGTTCGTGGAGACGGAGCTTCCCGCGGCCTCGACCCGCAGCAACTCCGGAGCATACGGGGCGAGTTCCCGTAGACGAGCCAAGAGCACGGGACCCCGGGCATGTCGCCCCGGTCGGTCCAGCGCGTCCGTGCCGGCACACAGTTCCGCGTACCCGGCGAGCAGACCTACGTCCTCCGGAAACGCATCCAGGCCCTCGCGGAAGACCTGCTCGGCAGCGTCGTCGTGGTCGTCGTCGTCCTCGGCCATGTGGGCACGCGCAAGTGCGAGGAAGAGCCCGGCATCGGGCCCGTTCGCGTCCAGCGCGTCCCGCCCGATGGCCCGCGCCTCCCCCGGCCGGCCGGCGGCGACAAGCACGTCGACCCGCCCTCGCACGTCATCACGCACATGGTCACAGTTGTCGTTCAAAGGTCCCCACCCTGGTGCAGCAGGCCGCATGCATGCGGCCGCGAGCGCCACTATCGCCCGAACCGGAAGTCCGGTCAACCGGGAATCTGGCCCCCTGACCTGCTCATTTACCGCGCAACAGCGTGCAATCGGACGTAGTCCGGACACCCGGTGACGTGTGCCCACGAGCATGGTCGGTCAGACCGTGCCGGCCTACCCGTCACGCCACCGCACCACCGCGACACCACACCACCGCACCACCGCCAGCCGACACGCGGACAGGGGCAGCAATGCGGTGTGGGTGATGTCATGGAGGTGTCAGAAGACGTTCAGGGGGCGGAACCACGTGTAGTCGTTGGTCAGGTTGGTGGCGACCCGGCTCTTGAAGGGCTTGCTGTAGTCGCCGGTTCCCGCGTACGAGAACACCCGGTTGCCGGCGTCCATGGCGAGCAGGTCAGGACGGCCGTCGCCGGTGCCGTCGCCGATGCCGACCAGGTGCGGGTACGCGTTCCAGCCGCTGCCGAGCCGTACCCGGGGAGCGAAGGTGCCGTCGCCCTTGCCGAGGTACATCCACAGCACGCCGTCCTTGTCGCGGGCCAGGAGGTCGCCCGCCGGGCCTCCGCCGATGTCGCCGGTGGCGGTCAGCTGGTTGTAGATGCCCCAGCCGGTGCCGATCTGCTTTCGCGGGGACAAGGGCGTGTTGATGTTTCCGGTGGCGGGGTAGAGCCACAGGCCGCCCGACTTGTCGGTGGCGAGGAGGTCGGGCCGGCCGTCGCCCGTGAGGTCGGAGCCGCCGGCGATCTGATCGTAGATCTGCCAGCCGGTGCCGATCTTCACCCGACCCAGGAAGGGGGTGTCGCCGTTGCCTGTGCCCTGGTACAGCCACAGCAGCCCGCTCTTGTCCCGGGCGACGACATCGCCCACACGGGTGCCGGCGATGTCTCCGACGGACTCGGCACGGTCGTACATGCTCCAGCCGCGCCCGACCTGGGGGATGTAGTCCAGAACACGTTGGATGGCGTCGCCGGACGGTGTTCTGTTCGTGTCGGCGCGCAGGAAGCTGCCGTAGTCGCTGAACATCAGGACATCGGGTGTGCCGTTGTCGTCGTAGTCGTGTGGCGCCGCAGGCCGGTTCAGGGTGAACCGGCCGGAGGCATGAGTGTCGGCCCGATGCCGTCGTCCGGGCTCGCGGTGATCTCCCAGGTGTAGTCGCCGTTGTACGCGGCCTTCAGGGGGTTGATCGGATTCGAGCCGTCCCAACGCCAGCCGATGCGCTGACCGTTGCGATGGCCCTCGCCCGGAGATGCCGGATCCGTGGACCAGATCTTGCGCCGCAAGCTCTCACCCGTGCGCGTGTGGACCAGTGTCAGCCATACGTCGGTGTCGACCCGGGAGAAGTCCCAGCCCAGGTCCACGCCCTGGCCCATACGGTCGAACGTGATCGCGTCCGGCACACTCGTACCGAGATACTTCACGGCCGTTGCCTGTCCCGTCGAGGCGACGAGCTTGGCGACCGGCTTGCCGTCCTCGCCAAGCGACACCCGGTACAGGCCCTCGTTGCGGTCGAGCGTGCCGCCGCGGACGAGCAGCGAGCCGTCCGGGGCGGTCACGGCGGAGGAGTGGTGCGTGAGGACTTCGACGGTCTCACCCGTCTCCGCCAACCGGGCCAGGAGCGGCCGCCCGGGCGCGTACGGTGCCCGCTTCTCCAGGGTCATCGGGTAGCCCGAGACCACCCAGCCGCCGAGCAGGTGGAACTCGTCCGCGTTGAAGCCGGGGCCTTCGACGTACCGCACGTCGGCAGAGCCCCGCCGGGCCACGGCGATGCGGTCCACATTCCGATCGTTCCGCGACTGCCAGGCCAGATGCGTCGTGGAGACGGCACCCGGCCACCAGCCCTGGGCGCCGTCCTCACGCAGCTCCACGACGGCGGCCGTGGCGAGGTCGACGACGGCCATGGTCAGGGAATCCTGCTGAGGCGTTTCACAGTTGAACAGCGCAGAGCCCGGACCGAAGGCGGCCACGGACCAGCAGTTGCCCGTCGGGAGACCGGTCACCTCTCGATGGGTCGTGCGCCCCTCGGCGACCGTCACGAGCCGGGTCGCCGAGATCGTGTCGCCCTGCATCGCGTGCACGATCAAGGTTGCGCCGACCACTCCACCGAAAGCGTAGTCCTCACCGAACTCGCGCAGATCGACCCGCACCGGCGCCACTGCCGGCGCCGCCATGTCGTGCACCATGAAGACCTGGCTCAGCCAGGGGCTCGACTTGTCCCCGGTCACCACGAAGTTGGAACAGTGGAGGGTAGCCGGTGCCATGACGCTGCCGAAACCTACCCACCGCCGGTCCCCCTGGACGGCCCGGCGCCTCCGGCGCCGCCTGTGCATCCGGGCGAACCCCTGGGGCGGAAGAGAAGGTGACCCGGCGCCGTCGATTGTGCCGGTGGGAGTGGAGGAGGAGGGGTTGTTGCGGTGATCAGTGTGGAGCGGGTGGTGATGGTGCGGCGGCCGTTGGCCGAGGTCGTGGCCTACCTGGAGGACTTCGGGCGCGCCGAGCAGTGGGACCCTGGCACCGTCCGCTGTGTGCGGCTCGACGACGGGCCGGTGCGGGTGGGGGCGCGGTGGCGGAACACGTCACGGTTCCGGGGTCGTACGACGGAGCTGCGGTACGAGCTCGTCGTGAGGGAGTCCGCCCGGCTGGTGTTCGTCGGGGAGAACAAGACGGTGACGGCGCTGGACGACCTCCGCTTCACCGAGGAGGGGACGGCGACCCGGCTGACGTACCGGGCGTCCCTTCGGTTCAAGGGGCTTGCGCGGCTGGCCGCGCCGTTCCTGGGAGGGGAGTTCGAGCGGCTGGCGGACGGGGTGGTGGACCGTCTTCCGGTGGCCGCCGAGGCCTGGCGCTCGTGACCCTGCCCGACAGGTGCAAGGTCGGCTCGCCGGTTCGTGGCTGTTACGAGGTCGGCTCCCGGTTTCGCGTATGGGGTCGGCTGTCGGGGTGGCTGCGCGGTGGGCGGGGGATGAAGCCGCTCGTGCGCGCGCGGTAGGCCGCGTAGCCCGGGCGGTCGGCCATGTGGGCCTCCAGGAGCCGTTTGCCGCTGCCCCAGATGAGGAGGGTGCTCATGACGAGCGGGGAGATGAGGGAGAGCAGGGCGGTCTGCCAGGTGGCGCAGGCTGTGAGGTACAGGCCCCACCAGACGAGGAAGTCGCCGAAGTAGTTGGGGTGGCGGGTCCAGCTCCACAGGCCTCGGTCCATGACGTGGCCACGGTTCGCCGGGTCCGACTTGAAGCGGGCGAGTTGGTGGTCCCCCACCGCTTCGAAGGTGAGGCCGGCGGCCCAGACCGCGAGGCCGAGGCAGGCGGTCGTATCCAGAGGACGGGGCAGCAGGACCGCGACCTGGACGGGGAGGGAGACGAGCCAGACGAGGGCGCCTTGGAGGAGGTAGACCTTCCGCAGTGCGTAGAAGGTGGGGTTTCCGGGGGCTCGGGCGATCATCCGGGCGTAGCGGGGATCTTCGCCGTGGCCACGTCCGCGACGGGCGATGTGGATCGCGAGCCGCAGCCCCCAGAGCACGGTGGCGGCCGCTACGACGGTCCGGCGGGCGTCGTCGCCGTAACCGGCCGCCAGGGACCAGGCCACGATCGCGACCGCTGCGAAGGCGATCCCCCAGGCGACGTCGACGATCCGGTGCAGTCGTCTCGCGGTGCCGATCGCGAAGGTCACGAGCATGACGGTGAGCGCGGTGGCCGCCGAGGCGGCGAGGACGAGGCCGAGTGCCTCGGTGTCGACGACGCTCATGACGCCTTCCCGTATCGGCTCAGCAGGGTGAGGGGCGGGAGGGCCACGTCGCGGTCGTCCCGGCGGAGGGTGCGGATCCGGTCCTCTCCCCCACGGCGCCGGGCCGCGGTCTTCGTCGCGGTCGGCGTCCCCGCCCCCGCCCCCATCACCGTCGCGTGGGCGTGGGCGTCGTGCTCGCGTGGCCCTGCGGTCGCGCGCCACGTCATGTAGGCCGCTTCCAGCAGGATCGTCCTCCGGCCTCGCGGTCCCTCGCCTCGTACAGGCGTCTCAGTCGCCGCCAAGGGGCGTACGGACCGGTCGGGCCGGTCGGGGTGGGCGAGGTTCACGTCGTCATCCCCGGCCTCGCCCCCGGCCTCGCCCCCGGCCTCGCCCCCGGCCACGTCCCCGGCCTCGTCCCCGGCCCCGCTTCCGCCTCCGTGTCATCGGCGGCAGTGAGTCGGAGCTGGCGGACGTCGAGGTACCCGGAGCGGAATCCGGCCTCGGAGTAGGCGAGGTAGAGGTCCCACATGCGTTGGAAGACGCGGTCGAAGCCGAGGGCGGCCACGGCGGCCTCGTTGTGGCGGAAGCGGGTGCGCCACTGGTGGAGGGTTTCGGCGTAGTGGTCGCCGTATCCCGTGTCGTGGGTGATGTGCAGGCCGGTGGCGGCGCTCTCGTGGGCGAGGGCCTCCGGGGAGGGGATCAGGCCGCCGGGGAAGACGTATTTGCTGATCCAGGTGTGGGTGCGGGCGGTGGCGAGCATCCGTTCGTGGGGCATGGTGATGGCTTGGAGCGCGATGCGGCCGCCTGGGGCGAGGAGGCGGCGGAGGGCGGTGAAGTAGTCGGGCCAGAACTCGGCGCCGACGGCTTCGATCATCTCGACGCTGACGATGGCGTCGTAGCGGCCGCGGACGTGCCGGTAGTCGATCCGTTCGATGGTGACCCGGTCGGCGACACCGGCCAGGGCGACGCGGCGGCGGGCGAGCACGAGCTGTTCCTCGGAGAGGGTGACGGTGCGGACGCGGGCGCCGCGGGCGGCGGCGCGGATCGCGAGTTCGCCCCAGCCGGTGCCGATCTCCAGCAGTTCGGTGCCCGGGCCGGTGTCCGCGAGGTCGAGGAGGCGGTCGATCTTGTGGTGCTGGGCAGCGGTGAAGGCGGTGTCGGAGAGGACTTCCGACGCGTGCGGCAGGGGGTCGAAGACGGCCGAGGAGTAGCTGAGGCCGGGGTCGAGGAAGAGGGCGAAGAGTTCGTTGGAGAGGTCGTAGTGGCGGTGGATGTTCTCGCGGGCCCCGTCGGGGGTGTTGAGGTCGGTGTCGGGCCTGCGCCGGACCCAGGCTCCCCGGAAGCGGCGCAGCGGGGCGGGGACGAGGTCGTCGACGTGGCGGGCGAGGACGGTGAGGACGCCGACGAGGTCGTCGGCGTCCCATTCGCCGGCCATGTACGACTCCCCGAAGCCGATCAGCCCGTCGGCGCCGATCCGGCGGTGGAAGGCCTCCGGGTCGTGGAGCGTGAGCGTCGGCTCGGAGCTGTCGCCGCCGTCCCGCTGGCCCGCGAGGGGGCCGCCGCTCCGGCCCGTTCGTATCCGCAGGGGCAGCCGGGCGAGGGCGTGTTCCACGAGCAGGCGGGCAACGGCAGTGCGTGCGGCTGAGGCGCGCGGCAGCCGGGCGACGTCGGGCCAGCGCTGCGGGTCGACCGGAGTGTGGCCGGCGCGCACGGCGGACGGGGGGAGCGAGACGGTCACGGGGTGCCTTCCTGCGGGGTGGAGACGGTCGTAGGGGTCTCGGCGTTACGGGGCCGGACGCGCAGCCCCTTGAGGTAGAGGCGGACGCCGTGGCGGCGAATGCCGAAGGAGACGGCGGCGGTCGACCAGGGGTGGCGGAGCGCGGCCGCGAGCAGGCCGCGTGCGCCGTTCGGCCTCCGGGTGCCGTGGACGGTGGCGGTCAGCGGGCGGGAGCCGTCCGTGTGGCGGAGCTGGACGGTCAGGTCGAGGCGGTCGCCGGGGATCGGCAGGCGCATGCGGTAGGTGCCCTCGACGTCGAGGAACGGGGAGACGTAGAACTCCTTGGCCGTCTCGGCGCGGCCCCGGACATCGGGGTGCAGCAGGTACGCGTGGCGTCCGCCGTACGTGTTGTGCACCTCGGCGACGACGCACACGAGGCGGTCGGCGCGGTCGTGGCACCAGTACAGGCTGAGCGGGTTGAAGACGTGGCCCAGCACGCGCGCGTGGGCCAGCATGAGGACCCGCCCGTCCGCCTTCCCCTCGCCGTGGGCGGCGAGGCAGGCGTCGAGTCCGGCCCGCAGGGTGGGGGCGTCGCCGTCGAAGTGGTCGGCCGGGTCGAAGCGGGCGAGGGGGCGCAGCGGACGGGGAAGTCGGGGCAGGTCGTCGAGGTCGACCAGCCACATGTAGGTGCGGTGGCGCAGCGCGTGACGGATCGGGGTGACGCGCGTGTGGGAGATCTCGGTCTCGTACAGGGCCGGGGCGGCGGTGGGCGTCATCGGGGCGCTCCCAAGTGGCGTGCGGCCTCGACGCCCGAGCGGCAGCCGTCCTCGTGGAAGCCCCAGCCGTGGTAGGCGCCCGCGTACGCGGTGACGCGGGTGCGGAGCGTGGGCAGGAGACGCTGGGCGGCCACCGACTCCGGTGTGTAGACGGGGTGTTCGTACGTCATGCGGGCCAGGACGGTCGTCTCGTCGACGCGGTCGCCGGGGTTGAGCGTGACGATGTGCGGTTCGCCGGTGCGGAGTCGCTGGAGCCGGTTCATGTCGTAGCTGACCTGGACGGCGCCGGGGCGTGCGGTGCAGGAGGGCAGCAGGTAGTTCCAGGATGCGCGGGCGTGCGGCGAACGCGGCAGGACGCTCGTGTCACGGTGCAGCACGGTGGGGTTGCGGGAGTAGGTGAAGGCGCCCAGGACGCGACGTTCCTGCTCGGTGGGGTCGGCGAGGAGCCGCAGGGCCTGGTCGGGGTGGACCGCGATCACGACGGCGGCGTGCTCGGTGGACTCGCCGTCGTCGGTGACGACCGTGGCGCGGTCGCCGCCTCGGACGACGGCCCGCACCGGGGTCGCGGTCCGTACGGAGGCGATCGACTTCGCGACGCGTTCGACGTATGCGGCGGAACCGCCGACGACGGTCTTCCACTGCGGGGACCCCGTCACCGAGAGGAGTCCGTGGTGGTCGAGGAAGCGGAAGAGGTAGGCGGCGGGGTAGCGCAGGGCGGTGTCGGGGGCGCAGGACCAGACGGCGGCGACGAGGGGGATGGCGAAGTGGCTGACGAAGTGGGCGGAGAAGCGGTGGGTGCGGAGGAATCCGCCGAGGGTGAGGGTCAGGTCGTCCGCGGCCAGCAGCCCGCGTGCGGCGCGGTGGAAACGCGGGACGTCGGCCAGCATCAGCAGGTGCCGGAACCTGCGGGCGTTGCCGCCGCCGAGGAGGCCGCGGACGCCGCGCGCACCGGCGTACTCCAGGCCGCATCCTTCACAGCGGACGGACATGCTCATCTCGGCGTCCTGTGTGGTGACCTCCAGCTCGCGGAAGAGTCGCAGCAGGTGGGGGTACGTGCGCTCGTTGTGGACGATGAAGCCGGTGTCGACGTGGAGCGTGCCGCCTTCGACGGTCGGCAGTTCGTGGGTGTGCGCGTGGCCGCCGAGCCGGTCCTCCGACTCGTACAGCACCACGTCGTGCGTACGGGAGAGGAAGTGTGCCGCGGTGAGGCCCGCCACCCCCGCGCCCACCACGGCGACGCTTCGTCCGTTCATCGTTCTCCACCCCTTGTGTGACGGCCGTCGGCCGGTGCGATGACGACGGCCTGCTGTGCTGTGCTGCGGTCTCCTCCGGCTGGTGACGCGGGCACCCGCCGAGCCCGTCGTCGACGCCACGAGAGCCGCGGCCCGGGGACCTCGGCGCCCCCGTTCCTCCTCACGGTCCGACCGATACACCTGTCGCCACAACTCGCATCGCTTCCGCATCGAAATTCTGGAGACGTCGCTGTGCTGCGGCAGCGAGGGGCGACACGTGCGTCCAGGGTGGCCTCGCGCCGAGACGGCCTCGGGGATGCTGGCGGGGTCCGAAAGATCCGTTGCGTCCGCTGTTCTCGTGGAGGTGTGCCGTCGACAGGTCTACTGTTCCTGCGCTGGGCGTGTACAAGGGGTACGGGGCCGAAGCGGTGGCTGCCACGGTTCGGCACGAGGAGTTGCTCGGCCGACCCGTGGATGTCGGCAATGACTATGCGCCGCACGGGAGTTGGGCGGACCTCGATCCGGCGACGATGTGCGGCCACCAGCTTGATCCGTGGCGCAAGTGGCGCGACGAGCGGCCGGGCTCGGCGTTCGTGTACGGGATGCCGATGCTGGTCGACGGATTCGCGGGGGCGTTCGCGCGGGGCGTGGCGGGCGAGTTCGACGAGGCGTACGTACGGGCGGCGCGTGCTCTGGTGGAGTCGGGGCACGGCGATGCGGTCGTCCGGCTCGGTTGGGAGCCGAACAACCGGGCCATCGGCCCGTGGCAGGCGACGGACGACCCGGCGGGTTACGCGGCGCTGTTCCGGCACGTCGTCGGCGTGTTCCGGGCGGCGTCCGGCGCGGACTTCACGTTCGAGCTGTCGAGTGCGCTGGGGTTGCAGCCGGGACGTCGGCTGCGGGGCTTCGCCGACTACTACCCGGGGGACGCGTACGTCGACTGGCTGGGCATGAACGCGTACGACCTGAAGTGGGGCGACCCCTGCGTCTCGCCCGCCGACCGCTGGTCGTGGATCCGCTCCCAGGCCATGGGGCTCGACGCGCACGCGGCGTTCGTTCGAGCGCGGGGGAAGCGGAACGTGTGTTCGGAGTGGGGGCTGTACCGTCGCGGGGACGCGTACGCGGGCGGCGGGGACGACGCGGCCTTCGTCGATCGGATGGCCGAGTACTTCGTGTGGGGTGAGGTCGCGTACCAGTCGTACTTCGACCACGACTGGGGCGGTGGGACGCTGGCGGAGTTTCCGGCCGGACGCGCCGCATACGTGGAGCGGTTCGGGTTCGGGGCGACTCCGGCCCGGTGACGTCGCACGAGAAGCGCCGCATGGACGCGCCCCCCGCTCGTCCTGCGCCGGCGGCGCACGTCGACCTTCGCTCCGGTCGGCGCGGTCGATGCGGACCCGGCGGTGATGCACTTGGCCAGGGAGTACTCGGTGCGGGCCGAGGCGGCCACCCGGGCGGGAGCGGAGACGGTCGAGCGGGAGTGGGGGCGCGTGCACGAACGCGCCCGGGCGGCCAGGGGGGCGCGCCCGCTGTTGTCTCACACGTGCGTGTGACGTCCATCGAGTGGCCCGTTCGAAGGCGAAGGCGCTGTGGAGCCGGGGAGCGGGGCCGGTGCGCACCCGTGTGATGCTCGCCGAACGGCCCAGCGCTCGATTTGCCTCCTCATAATTCCGGACTTAACACCATAGTCTCGCTTATGCGTTTCCGAGAGAGCGCTCTGCTCGTCGGTCGTCCGGTGATGTGCCGTCCGGGCGCCCGCAGGCGGGGCGTGAGGCCAGTTCGGTTCCCCATTCCTGGAGAGATGAATGCGCGTTGCCGTGACCGGTGGCGGTGGATTCCTCGGGTCCCACCTGTGCGAGGCGCTCTTGCGGCGCGGCGACTCGGTGGTGTGCCTGGACAACTACTCGACGGGCGACCCGCAGAACGTCGCCCACCTCCTCAGCCACCCGAACTTCGAATTCCAGTACGCCGACGTGAGCGAGACCGTGGAGGTCCCCGGCCGCGTCGACGCGGTCGCCCACCTGGCGTCCCCCGCCTCCCCGCCCGACTACCTGCGGCAACCGCTGGAGACCCTCGCGGTCGGCAGCCGCGGCACCGAGAACGCCCTGCGGCTGGCCCTGCGCCACAACGCCCGCTTCATCCTCGCGTCGACCAGCGAGATCTACGGCGACCCCCTGATCCACCCTCAGGAGGAGGCGTACTGGGGCAATGTGAACTCGATCGGCCCGCGCAGCGTCTACGACGAGGCGAAACGATACGCCGAGGCCGTGTCGGCCGCGTACCGCCGAACCCACGGCGTGGACGTGGGCATCGCCCGGATCTTCAACACCTACGGCCCGCGGATGCGGCCGCACGACGGCCGCGTGGTGTCCAGCTTCATCACGCAGGCGCTGACCGGCGAGCCGCTCACCATTTACGGCGACGGCAAGCAGACCCGCAGCTTCTGCTACGTCGACGACCTCGTCCGCGGCCTCCTCGCCCTCCTCGACTCCCGCGAGCTGGGCCCGTTCAACCTCGGCAACCCCGTCGAACGCACCGTCACCGAACTCGCCGAGCTGGTGCTCGCGATGACCGGTTCGGCGTCCGAGGTGAAATACCACCCGCTGCCGGTCGACGACCCGGTCCGCCGACGCCCGGTGATCACCCGCGCCCGCGAAGTCCTGGGCTGGGAACCGGAGTTCGACATCACGGAGGGTCTGCGCCGGACCGTCGCGTACTTCGCGGCTTCCCCGGACCGGCTGCGCACCTCGGCCGCGGCGATCCGCGGCGGCCAGGACGAGACCGTGCCGCTGGCCGCCGTCACGGATCCGGCCGTCCCCACCACCCAGACGATCCCGGGCCCGACCACCGCCGTCTCCGACGTGGCATCCGCCGTCCCCGGTGGGTCCACCACGGGCGGCTGATCCCCACGCCGCGGCCGGCCGAAGCTGCTC
>NZ_JBHJQI010000095.1:0-31462 GCF_042262805.1 Streptomyces sp. NPDC056361 | reverse complement strand
GTGCCGCCCTTTCCCGTACCCGAACGGCCGTCAGGCGCGCTGCGAGGCCAGCTCCTTCGCCGCCTCGGTGAGGTCCTTGGCGGTGTCGATGGCCCTCCAGTACGCCCCGTGGGGCAGCGGGTAGCCCGCCAGACGGCGCTCCCGCGCGAGACGGGGGAAGGTGGTCCGCTCGTGGTCCCCGAGGTCCGGGAGGAGCTCCGTGAAGGCCGCGGAGAAGACGTACACGCCGGCGTTGATCAGGTACGGCGACGGCGGCGCCTCGATGAAGTCGGTGACGTGTCCGAAGTCGTCGGTCTCCACGACGCCCCACGGCATCCGCGGACGGGCCAGGGCCAGCGTCGCTTCGGCACCCCGCTCCGCGTGGAAATCGGCCATCTCGCGCAGCGAGAAACGGGTCCAGATGTCGCCGTTGGTCGCGTACCACGGCTCGTCCGGCGCGGGCAGGTGCGCGGCGGCGTACTTCAGGCCGCCACCGCGGCCCAGCGGCTCGGTCTCCACGACCGTCGTCACCTTGAGGGGGAGGTCGGCGCCCTCCAGCCACTCCTGGAGCACTTCCGCGAGATGGCCGCAGGACACGACGACGTCCGTCACGCCCTCGGCGGCCAGCCAGGAAAGCTGATGGCCGATGATCGGGGTCCCGGTGCCCGGGATCTCGACCATCGGCTTGGGGCGGTCGTCGGTGTACGGGCGGAGCCGCGAGCCCTGGCCGCCCGCCAGGACCACGGCCTGCGTCGGAGAGGTGTGCATACGGGGAACCATAGGCGCCCCGTACGAACCAGGCCCTTCAGCGCGCGGAATCCGGCCCGAAGGGCGGCCCGCCCGCACGCGTACGGCCGGTGGGCGTCACGCGCGGGCGCGGGTCCGGCGGCCGGTTGGGGGTCCGGCGGCCGGTCCGCTCGCGGCTGCGGGGCCCGTGGGTGTCCGGCGCGGGGGTGCTCAGCCGGCGCGCATGACGCCGGTCGCGTACGAGGTGTCGCAGACCGGGCGGGAGAAGGACTGGGCGCGGGAGGGGCCGTAGTGCTCGACGGCGGCGCGGCCGAGGGCGCGGGCGATCGAGAAGCAGTGCTTCGCGAGCGACGGCCGGTTCTCCACCTCGCGCTGGAGGTGGGTGAGGGCCGTGCCCGGGTCCTTCTCCTGAAGTTCCGCGAGGAGCTGGTCGCGCAGAATGTCCTGCGGGGCACGGGACTTGGCCCGGACGGAGACCCCCGAGGAGGACGCCGTCAGCTGGGTTCCGGAGTCCTGGCCCGCCCACGGAACCGCGGACACCGCGAGCGTGCCCGAGAGCACCAGGACGACGGGCAGGACAAGGGCGAGAGAGCGGCCGATTCGGCGGGCAGTGTGGGTCACGGAGGCGAGCGTAGCGGCCGGTAGTGATATGGCGACATTTAGTCACTCTCGCGAGGGATGGTTCGAGGCGTCTTTTCGAATCCCGTGTTGACGCGACGACCCGGCGCCGGCCCCGAATGCCGGGGTTTTCCGGGGTACGCCCGTTGTGGACCCGCCGCGCCCGCTTAAACGGACGGCCCCGCATCTGCAGCAGATGCGGGGCCGTCCGGCAGCACGTGAGCGCTCGGGGTGCCCGGGCGCTCAGGGGCGGGTGTCTCAGTCGCTGAGGCGGGCGCCCGTCGAGGTCGAGAACACGTGCAGCTCGGCGGCGCGCGGCACGACGTGCAGCGTGGTGCCCTTGGCCGGGACGTCACGGCCGCCGACGCGGACGACCAGGTCCTTGTCCTCGCCGCCGACGCGGGTGGAGCCGTACACGAAGCCGTCCGAGCCGAGCTCCTCGACGACGTTGACGGTGACGGCCAGGCCGTCCTTGCCCGTCGGGCCCTGCACGTCGAAGTGCTCCGGGCGGACGCCGACCGTGACCGTGGTGTCGCCGTTGGCGGCCGCGGCCGCGATGGCGTCGCGGGAGACGGGGACGACGCTGTTGCCGAACATCACGCCGCCGTCGGTGATCGGGACCTCGACCAGGTTCATGGCCGGGGAGCCGATGAAGCCGGCGACGAAGAGGTTCGCGGGGCGGTCGTACATGTTGCGCGGGGAGTCGACCTGCTGGAGCAGACCGTCCTTCAGCACGGCGACGCGGTCGCCCATGGTGAGGGCCTCGGTCTGGTCGTGGGTGACGTAGACCGTGGTGATCCCCAGACGGCGCTGGAGGCCCGCGATCTGCGTACGGGTCGACACGCGGAGCTTCGCGTCGAGGTTCGACAGCGGCTCGTCCATGAGGAAGACCTGCGGCTCACGCACGATCGCGCGACCCATGGCCACACGCTGGCGCTGGCCACCGGAGAGC
Organism: Streptomyces sp. NPDC056361; assembly: GCF_042262805.1. Lineage (NCBI taxonomy): Bacteria > Bacillati > Actinomycetota > Actinomycetes > Kitasatosporales > Streptomycetaceae > Streptomyces > Streptomyces sp. NPDC056361. The sequence continues at coordinate 29,166 of NZ_JBHJQI010000095.1, read as the reverse complement.
GCCTTCGGCTTCCGGTCCAGGTACTCGGTCAGGTCGAGGATCTTCGCGGCCTCCTCGACCTTCGCGCGGATCTCCGACTTGTTCACGCCGGCGATCTTGAGCGCGAAGCCCATGTTGTCCGCGACGGTCATGTGCGGGTACAGCGCGTAGTTCTGGAACACCATCGCGATGTCCCGGTCCTTCGGCGGCAGGTGCGTGACGTCGCGGTCACCGATGCGGATCGCACCCGCGTTGACGTCCTCGAGGCCCGCGAGCATGCGGAGCGACGTCGACTTGCCGCAGCCCGACGGCCCCACCAGCACGAGGAACTCGCCATCGGCGATCTCGATGTCCAGCTGGTCGACGGACGGCTTGGTCGCGCCCGGGTACACCCGAGTCGCCTTGTCGAAAGTGACGGAAGCCATGGTGATGTGTCCCTTCACCGGCAGGAACGTGCCGGACGATCCGAGTAAAGGAAGGATTGAGGTCTAGTCCACCCAGGTGAACTCCCAGTGACGCTACCTCCCCCCGCCCGATCTGTCAGCCCTCCCCCACCCCCGTATTCCCCACCCCCCTCCCTCCCCCGTTCGTTACACTGCACTCGCTGCCTCCTTAGCTCAGCTGGCCAGAGCACCGCTCTTGTAAAGCGGGGGTCGTCGGTTCGAACCCGACAGGGGGCTCCACGCAAAGGGCCAGCGCAGGGGCAAGATTCCCCGGCGCTGGCCCTTTCGCATGATCACGGCCGTGCCACCTACGTGCCAGAAGGCGGCGGACCGCCCTCTCCACGGGCCTGGCGGATCATCTCCCCGAGCTTCCCCGCGATGTGCTGATCACGGTCGCTCGTCATGTGCTGGTAGATCAGCGCGGCCCGGGTCGTGCTGTGCCCCATCCGCGTCATGAGCTCGCGGGTGCTGGCCCCGGCGCTGGAGGCCAGGGTGTTCCCGGTGTGGCGCAGATCGTGGAAGTGCACGTCCCCGGAGAGGCCGGCAGTGGCGCGCGCAGCGGTCCAGTCGTCCCGGAAGTTGCTCCGCCGGAGGAGGCCGCCGCGGGGACCCTGGAAGAGGTGACCGTCCTGTCCCGCCCCGGCGAAGTGCTCCAGGTGGTGAGCGAGCTCGGGGACGAGTTCGGCAGGGAAGGCGACCGGCCGGGTGCCGGCGGCGGACTTCGGTGCCTTGTCGGCCAGCTTGCCGTTCTGCAACTCGGACTGGGCGCGGCGGACCAGGACCACGGAGCGGGTCAGGTCGAGGTCCCGGCGACGGAGCGAGGCCAGCTCGCCGAACCGAAGCGTGGTGAAGGCGGCCAGAAGGACCAGTACCCGGTGGCGAGGCTGGATGGCGGCGGCCACGGCGTACACCTCGGCCACGGTGAGGATGGGACGTTCGGGGACGTCGTAGCGGTCGGCGCCCTTGATGCGGCACGGGTTGCGGCGGATCAGCTCGTCGTCCACGGCCGTGTTCAGGATCGCCCGGAGTAGTTGGTACGCCTTGACGACCGTCGGTTCTCCCACGCCTTCCTCCAGGAGAGCGGTCCGCCAGGCTCGTACGCGAGGCGTGGTGATGGCGGCGAGCGTCCCGGCGCCGAAGGTCGGCTTGATGTGCAGCCGGATCACGCCCTCATTTCGCTCCCGGGAGCGGTCCTCCAGTTTGCGGTGCTTCAACCAGTCGTCGGAGTACGACCCAAAGGCGACCTTGCCCGCGTCGGGGGCCTGATAGGTGCCCCGGATGATCTCCGCCTCGATGGTGGTGAGCCAGACGAGGGCGTCGGTCTTGGCGTCGAAGGTGTGTGGCGCGGACTTGGTCTCGCCCGAGAGGGGGTCGCGGTAGCGAGCCTGCCAGCGGCCGGACGCGAGTTGCCGCACAGTGCCGAACCGGCGGCGCTGGCCCTTGCGGTTCGCCATCAGGCCACCTTCCCGTAGCGGCGCTCGATGGGCTGCACAGTGTGGGATTCGATGTATGCCACGACGGCGGGCTCCGGGATGCGGACGTGCCGACCGACCTTGACGAACGTGATGCGCCGTTCCTCGATCAGCCGTCGGGGGAACCGGACGGTCGTGCCGAGGAGTTCGGCGACCTGGTCGACGGTGAGCAGACGGGCGGACATGGTCACCACTCCTCTTCGGTGGACGCTTCGAGCTGGGCGCGGAGTTCGCGGGCGTGTTCGCGGTTGTGCTGGATGTCGCGGCGGATGCTGGCGGCGAGCCAGGACTCACCGGGGGTGGCGCCGTGGCCTGCGTAGGCCCAGTGGGCGACGACGAGGAGGGTGGATTCCGGGTGTTCGTCGGGGTCGGGCAGGCCGAGGGCAGTGCGCTGCTGCGCGGCGCGGTAGTCGGCGCGGACCTGGCGTAAGGCGCCGAGAGTGGTGGAGTAGGCGCGGGATTTGGTGGAGAAGTGGCCGCGGAAGCCGAGCATGTGAGCCCAGGCCCTCAGTCGCCGCTCCGGGTAGGCGGCATCGAGGTCCATGCACGCTTCCATCAGGCGCCGGGGGTGGTCGGGGACGTCGAGGAGGATCAGCGCTTCCTTGTTGCCGACGCGGTGGTCGACGGAGCCGGTCGTCTCGGCGGCCTTGGTGGCGTACTTGGCGACGTAGGCGGCCACGGCCTGTTCGGTCAGTTCCTCGCCCTGGCCGAAGGCGCCGATGGGCTGGACGTCGAGCTGGGCGCCCCACTTCAGGACCCAGTCGTTGACGAAGCCGTACTCCTCATTGGCGGGGACGACGACGCGGACGCGGGTGGCGGCGGCGTGGATGGCGTCGGTGAGGAGGTCGAGGGTGGCCCAGGCCGGGGGCGGGGTGTCGGGCCCGTTGGGGCCATCGAAGCGGATGACGGCGTGGAAGTGGACGGCGCCGCGCTTTTGGTATTCGGCGACCTTGCCGAAGGAGACGCGGGACTGTTCGCGGGCGGCTTTCTGGGTGAGGCCGGCGCGGGCGGCGATCTCGCGGCGGAGGTAGATCGTGAAGTACCGCCACAGCTCGGAGGCGTGGTTATTCCACAGCACCGCGGCCGCGTAGTCGTACGCGTATGGGTCGAGCGGGGTGCCGAGTTCGGGCGCGTCCTCGACATGCCGGGTGCCACACCGGCAGGGGCGGTCGCCGGGCCGGTTGTGGACCGGGCCGAAGGACGGGGCGGTGAGGGTGGCGAAGACGCGGGGGTGGTCGCGGATGGTTTCGGGGGTGCCCTTGTCGGGGTTGCCGATGAGTCCGGCGCGGATGAGGTGGTAGGTGTCTCCGGCGTAGGTCCAGGCGCAGGAGGGGCAGCGGGAGGCCCGCCGGTTGCCGCACGCAACCCGGAGGACCCCGCCGGGTTCGGCGTCGGTGTTGTAGGCGTGCAGGACGGTGCGGGTGGCGGGGTCGAGGGTTTTGGTGCCGCCGGTGAGGCGGATGGGGGCGGTGCAGCCGCCGGTGCGGCGGAGTTGTTCGGTGAGGCGGTCGAAGCCGGGGGACCCGGCCATCCGGAGCAGGTCGCTCAGGGTGGCCGGGTCCAGGCCCGCCGCGGTGGCGGGGTCGGTCACCAGCGCCGCCTTCCCCTGGGGGTGCTGGCGTCGCTGCTCGTGGGGCCGCTCAGGTTCCGACCGCGAGCCCTTTCCGGCTCGGGGCGCAGGAAGTCGTGGGTTTCGTGTGCCTCCCTGACCCGGCGGAGCTCGGCGCCCATTTGCTTGCCGCGATCGATGTCTTCCTGCATGTCGTGGTCGTCGGACTCACGCTTGCTGAAGTAACCCATCAGGCCGACACCTCCGCCGGGGAGACGGGGGACGTGGAGCGGGTGCCGGTGCCCTTGCAGGCGGGGCAGGCGGCGGCGAGGGTGCGGCGGCGGCCGTCGGGGGTGAGGGTGCCGGTGGTGATGTGGACGACGGGGAAGCCGTCGCAGTGGGAGCAGACGCGCACTGTCGGGGTCTGGGGCATCATGAGGTTTCCCTTTCGGGTCCGGTGGATCTGGAGGGTGTTGAGGCGCCCGGGGCGGCGGAAGTTTGGCGACCGAGGCCGTCCCGGGGGCCGCTCAGCGTGTGTTGTTGCGCCTGCCGTGGCCCTTCGCCGCGTACATCGCCGCGTCGGCGGCCGAGAGTGCGTCGGTGAGCAGCGGGACCGGGAGTTGGTCGCGGTGGCAATGGCCGACGGAGGCGGAGACCCGCAGGGTGCGGCGGTGGTGCGTGACCGGCTCGGCCAGCGCGGTGCGGAGGGCGAAGAGGCCCGGGGTGTGGGTGGGGTCGGTGACGATGGCGGCGAACTCGTCCCCGCCGAGGCGGGCGGCGATCCCGTGGCGTCCGCACCACTCGCTCAGCCGGCGAGCGGTTTCGGCGAGGACGGAGTCTCCGGCGGCGTGGCCGTGGGTGTCGTTGATGGCCTTGAAGTCGTCCAGGTCGACCAGGACCACGAGGGCATCCGGGTGCTTGCTGATGAGGTGTTCGGCGCGGGTGGTCCATCCGGCGCGGGTGTGCAGTCCGGTGAGGGGGTCGCGGCGGGCGGTGGCCAGGCGGCGCCAGAGCAGTCCGCCGTGCAGGGCCCAGCCCAGGGCCGGTAAGCCCGCGGCGGCGAGGGTCTGGGTGTCCATGGGGGTCACCGGCCCTTCTGCATGTCGCGGACGAGCAGCCGCAGGACAACCGCGATCAGGGCGACCGAGACGCCGGTGATGGCGACTGCGAGGAGCATCGAGACCAGGACGGCGCCGACGACCAGGACGACCGCGCCACCGCCGGCGGCGAGGGCGAGCGCGCTGCCCGGCGTGAGCTGAACCGAGGTACGGCCCGGGGCGACCGGCACCGGGGTGGAGGCCGATGCGGGCGTGGCCGGCTCGATTTCGGCCGAGGGGGTGGGCTGGACAGGCGGGGTGACGTTGCCGGTCGGGAGCGGGTTGACCGGGACGCGCGGTCGGAGCATGAGGGTTCTCCCTACTTGGTGATCGGGTCGATGAGCGGGGCGAACAGGCTGTCGGCGAGGAGGTAGCCGCCGAGGAGGATCACGGCGACGAGCCACCAGGGCGGGCGGATGAGCTTGATACCGAGGCCGCCGACGACGACCAGGGCGAGCCAGAGCGGGACGTCCACGAGACGGGCTCCTTCGATCAGCGGGGCTGGCAGCGGTGGGTGCGGGCGGCGAGTTCGGCGGCGGCGCGGGTGTTGTAGTCGGCGGAGAAGTCGCAGCCGGGGGCCGTGCACACGGCGGTGTGCTTGGTCCGGCCCCGGCCGTCGCGGTGGGTGCCGACCTGCACCGGCCCGATACGGATCACGTCGTAGAAGCGGTTCGGACGCACGGTCTTGCCTCCTTCCAGATCAGGCGAGTTGGAGTGCGATGGAGTCCGCGAGAGCGGGAGGCAGGCCGTGGCGGGTGCGGAGGGTTTCCGCGTCGATCGGTGCACCGGTCCGGGCCCGATGGGCGTCCGCGATCTTCTGGGCATGCGCCAGGAGCGCGGGCGGCACCGGGACGGCGGGCGCCGAGAGGGCAGGCTCGGGCTCGGGTTGTTCTTCTTGTGAGGCGGGTTCCGGCGAGGGCTCCTGGGCGGCGGGTTCGGCCGGCGGGAGCTCGGGCGCGGGTTCCGGGGTGCGCTCGATGACGAGGTCGACCGCGGGTTCGGGCTCCGACACAGGAGCGGGGGCGGGTTCGGATGTGGGGTGGGGTGCGTGGGCGAGGAGGGTGCCGCCGAGGAAGGCGAGGGCGGGCCATCCGGCGACGAGGATGCGCAGCCAGTCGGGGACGTGGTTCATGTCGAGGAGTCCGGCGGTGGCGACGTTGGCGCCGAGTGACGCGATGAGGGCGATGGCGAACCACAACCAGGCATCGCGGTTGGCGCTGTCGGCGCGCATCCGGCGCCAGGCGGCGACCAGGAGCAGGTCGACGGAGACCGGGTAGGCCCACGCCTTCCATCCGTCCTGACCGGCTGCGGCCGCCAGGTCGTGCAGGTGGGCGAAGGACAGGGCCCCGGCGATGACGGCCTGGATGAGTACGGCGTCGAGGCGGAGGGTGCGGAACATGAGGGTCACCTCCTTTCGGGCATGGGGGAGGTAGGGACCTGGCGTGAGACGGTCACGCCAACCGCGGTGCGGAGGGGGGCGCTAGGCGGTGGCCGGGCTCGGCTTCACCAGCGGAACCGACTCCGGAGCAGCACTGCTGGCCGGGAGGGCCGGGCGGAAGGTCGCGAGGGCGGGAAGGTCCGGGGTCAGGTGCGCGTACTCGGCGCAGATCGCGGCCGCGTCGTGGGCGGTGAGGGTGGGGGTGCGGATGCGGGACCAGCCGCCGGAGGTGTCACCGGCGATCGCGACACCGGGCCGGTCCGGCGGGATCGTCAGCACGGTGACCACGGCGTCCGGGGCGATGTCGCCGACACCCATCTCGGCTGTCTGCTTGTCGTTGACCCGGTGGACGGTCCGGCCGGTGAGCTGGGCGCGCAGGGCGGTGGCGCCCTTGCCGAGGTCGGAGCCGAACCGCTGTCCGCAGACCTCCAGGAAGATGCCGGCAGCGCGGGCCATCTGGCCGAGGCGGATGAGCTGGGTGACCATCCGGTCCCGTCGTTCCTCGTCCTTCTTCGTCGCGACGAGGAACAGCTCCGCGACCTCGTCGACCAGGACCACCACCGGGGCCGGCCGGATGTCGTCGGGCAGGGCCCAGATGTCACCCACGCCGTGTTCGCTGAGCAGGTCGAAGCGCTGTTCCATCTCCCCGACCAGCCCGTCGAGCAGGCCGTCCGCCTCCTCCGGGGTGATCGCCAGGGCCGAGAGGCGGGGCGCGTAGCCGCGCTGTTCCACCCCACGCTTGCAGTCGATGCCCACCAGGGCCACCGGAAGCCGGGCGAGCCCGGCGATCAGGTTGCGCTGGTACATCGACTTACCCGACTGGTTCGCGCCGAGGGTCAGCGCGTGCGGGACCTTGAGGTAGTCCCGGACGAACGCGGTCCCGTCCTCCCGCAGAGCGACCGGCACGGTCATCGGCCCGGACGGGCTCCGGCGGGGCATCCGCACCTTCCGCAGGACGTCCCAGCCGGTCATCCGGAGTTCCACGAACCCGGGCTTGGTCTCGATGACGTTGACCGAGTGGACGCCCCAGGCGTGCCGCAGCCGCTCCGAGGCCGCCTTCACGTCGGCGGGCTCCAGTCCGGCCGGAAGCCGCAGCGTGACCCGCAGGCCGGTCGAGGTGACCCGGACGCGGCGGACCTTCGGCGGCACGGGCTGGACGTCGGGGCGGCGGGCGATGTTGCGGACCATGAACGCCCGCAGGCGGGACGGCTGCACCGTCAGCCCGCACACGTCCATCGTCGATCGGTAGTTCAGCGCGAACCGCGTGGTCGTCACCGGCAGACCCACCAGGGACCAAAAGACACCCGGCGCGCGGACCTTCGCGTATCCGAGACCACCGACGGCCCCGGCGAGCGGGAGGCCGACCTCCCATAAGGTCGCCACGTCCGTCATGGTCAGGCCCCCATCGGGGTGACCGCGACGGCGCGGAACGAGATGCCGTGCCGGGTCTGGCCGTTGAACGTGTTCTCCCAGTCGCGCGCCTTGAGGCCGATGACCGACACCGGGATACCCGGGGCCAGGCCCTCGGGGAGGCCGGTCTCCGGGACGGTCACCTGGTAGAGGTTGCCCTCTCCCTCGTCGGAGATCAGCAGGCCCACCGTGGACAGCCCGGCACCGGTCTCCCGGTCCATGGCCCGCTCACCGGTCTGCTTGCTCACAAGCTTCGGCGTGGGAGCGGTCGCGACGAACACGACGGCGGTAGAAAGGTCGATCTTGAAGGACGGCATCAGCACTCCCTACGTTGTTGGGCAGCCCAAATAGGAACTGCCAGCCCTCGCTGTCCTAGGACTGCGAGCGACTGAGTAGATAGTGGCCCGCTGTCCTAGGACTGTCAACAGTCCTAGGACTGTGTTTGACTTGTTCTCGTTGAGAGGGGTACGAGATGGCGCCCAAATGGCGGGAGCTGGCAGACAAGCTGGCTGAGGAGATCAGGAGGGGTGACTACGCGCCGGGGCAGCGTTTGCCGCAGATCAGGGACCAGGTCGACGCTGGCAAAGGCTCCAAGGCCACGGTCAATGCCGCCTACAAGGCGCTGGAGGCGGAAGGCCTGGTCACCTCAACGCGCGGCCACGGGACTGTCGTACGCCAGCAAGTTCCTCTCAAGCGACTCGGCATCGCCCGTTACGACAAGGCCAAGTGGCGAGACGGGGACGAAGTCGCGTTCATCGCGGACCGGGTCGCCTCAGGCCGGGCGTACCGCCGCAACGAGCAGACCCAGACGGTCAGCCTCGTCGAAGCCCCGCCCGCTGTGGCTGCTGCCCATGGCCTGGAGACGGGAGCCCCGGTCTACGCACGGGCCCGGCTGGTCAAGGAAGGCGATCAGCCGACGCACACGCTGACCAGCTACTACCGCCCCGAGCACGTTGAGGGCACACGCTTGGTCGATCCCACCCCCGGTCCGGCCGGCCGAGGCGGTGGCTACCGCGTGTTGTACGACGCGGGATACGAGATCGACCACATGAAAGAGGCACTCTTCGCCCGCACACCCACGGCGGACGAAGTGAAGCTCCTTCAACTGCCGCCCGGCGAAGCCGTGGTCGAGCTGCACCGGACGACGTACACGGCCGACGGCACCGTGGTCGAGTTCGCCATCGGCATCCATGCCGCCTCCCGGTTTGCGTGGGAGTACGACTTCAAGGTCCCCGACTCCGCAAAGGACAGGGGAGCTCAGCAGTGATCTCCACGCAGGACTGGACCGACACCCAACGCCTCTGGGACTACCACCAGATGGGCCACACTCCCCGGCCCTGCTCGGTGGCGATCGGACTCGGCAGCCACGACCTGGGTGTGGCGGACGCCGCAGTAGACCTGTACAGGCGCGGCATGGCCCCACTGCTCGTGTTCACCGGGGCGACCAGCCCGACCACACGCGAACGCATGCCCCGCGGCGAGGCCGTGCACTACCAGGAGCGGGCGATCGAACTGGGCGTTCCCGCCTCAGCGGTGATGGTGGAGCCGCGTGCCCGGAACACTGGCGAGAACATCCGCTTCTCCCGGGACCTCCTGGCCGAGGCCGGCATCACCGTGTCCTCTGTCCTGCTGATCAGCAAGCCGTATGAGGAGCGACGGTCGTACGCCACGGCACGGAAGCTGTGGCCGGAAGTCGAGATCGTCAGCGCCTCGAGCCCGATGACGCTCCGGGACTACGTCGACTCCATCGGAGACGCCCGCTTGGTCATCGACATGCTCGTGGGCGCCCTGCAGCGTCTGCTGGTCTACCCGGAGCAGGGCTTCATGATCAGCCAGCAGGTGCCCGCCGACGTGCTCGACGCGTACGACCGTCTGTCCCAGGGCGGATACATAAGCCGCTTGCTGCGAGATGACGAGGGCGAGGTCCTCAAGCCCACCGTCTAGGGGCTGTGCGGTCCATCATGGCTGTCTGGCGGTCCGGACAGACCCGTGCCGCGTGCAACTCTGTGTCGTGACCTGACCTGCGACAGTCGGCAGCCGCACGAACTTGCCCGCCCGGCCGGAGCGCCATGCATAGTGTGCGCATGGATCGATTCGTGGGTCAGGCGAGCCTGGAATGGTGGGCCAATCACGCGACGTGCCTTGAGAAGTACGCCATCGATGTCACCAACACCGTCCACACGGCTGGTATGTGGCAGGCAACCGGTCGGCATGCTCATGTCCTCGACACGGCCCAGCGGGAGGGCTGGGACTTCTTGATGGAGATGGACCCCTACTTCTCCGTTGTGTTTCCCGGCGAGGACAGCAGCGGGATCTTCGTGAGAGTCCTCGAGGCAGAGGATGGAACTCTCACGCTCATGGAGGTGCCGAAGGGCGGATGGTCCGATGAACAACACCCTGACCTCCCTGAGCTCAACCCTTAGCTGGAGCAGTTGTTACAAGTTTCTCTACCTCATCAAGGCACCCGCCGCGCACAGCGCGGCGCGCGCGGCCCGTCGCCCGGGCCTGCGCTCCTGTCTACGCCCCGCTCCAGCCCGGGCGCCGTCCGCACGCCTGACGGCTTGGGTTGATGGGCGACGAACCACGAAGCGGCCGAGGCAGTCCGCGAGTGCGGCTCAAGACGATGCCTCCGGCGGGGGCGCTCCGACTCCGGGATGGAGGGGGCTCCGTGCGCGGGTGCCGGCTGGTGGGGTGTGGCGGTGGGAACTCCCATCCCGTCTGCCGTCGACCCAGGCAGAGCCGAGCAGACACGGCACCGGGCGTCCAGGTCGTTCGTACAGTGGCGCGCTCCACCTGGACGCCCGGCACCGCGCCTGCTCCACGGAGTGTGGGTCGACGGCAGACGGGATGGGAGTTGGGGTGAGTGGTGGGCAAGGTCGACCGTCAGATCACTGCGGCAGGACCAGGCGCCAGGTCTAAACTTCTGAATTCAGCAGTATCCGTCGCACTGCGGACGCGTACTCTTGCAGATTGTCGAATTCTACGACCAAATTTCGTCCGAAAGCCTGATGGATGTTGGTGCCAGATTTGGCAATCAGGCCGACCTTGGCGTTGAGGGCTTGAGCTAGACCCAGTTCGTAATAGCAACTCGGCCGTTCGAGTGAGAGATCTGCGAGCACCAGCGCCGCCCGCTTGATCTCGTTAACGACCCTGGGGAGGTCGAATTCTTTCCCCACCTCGGGTAGGCCTCGATCCAGCGGAAAGTGGACCGACAGGTTGAATTCATCTGCCACGCTACTCAGGTTGACCCGCTTTGCTCGATAGCTACCGTCGGACGAGACGGGCATGATTGAGTAGATGTAGCGATCCATTACTTGCTCTTCTTTTCGGTTTGTTCCGACTTGCTGAACGGTGATGGATTGTCCGTTACGTCACTCCAGCTCAGCGTGGAGAAGACTAGCACGGAGAGGAAAATTAGGGCAAAGAATGCACCAAAGGCGCGGGGAATGAATCGCTCTGCGCTCGAAGACCGCAGGCCGCGCACGAATCCATTCGATGAAGAAGATTGCAGCGCCTGCACCCGAGCCAACTCTCGCCATTCCCTATCGAAGCAATTGAAGGACTTGGCCGCAGATGGACCGCTGGGGCCCTCGAATGTCACCAGTGGTGCCATATCGTTGAGTACTTCAAACTTTGCCGTGTTGAGCGCCTTGAAGTCGTCAATCTGCTTCAGCCAGTAAAAGCACATGAAGCATGCGACGGCGCTAAGGACCAAGATTCCGATAATCCCTGCCAGTAGGAAAGTGTCGTGCGAAGAAGCCCACCCAAGAATCACTCCGATTGCCAACAAGCTAGCTGTTAAGACTGAGTAGTTCCAGCGGTTCATGGCCAGCCGCCGCTCAGTAACCCTTTCTGCCGACTCGTAGTAGAGGCGGTACTCCTCAAACGACACCGGGGGCTGGCTTGGGGGCGAAGTCATGTACACACCTCATCGAGTAAGCAGCAGCTTGATGAGCGGAAGGCTATAGGCGCTCCAGGACAGCTGCGCCCCTGTTGCCAAAGATCGCATGGCTGACCGGTACTCGGAGCTCCTGGCGGCGACCGGTACCGTCCTCGACTCCGTCGGCGCGGATGGGGCGGGCTGGATGGTGCAGAAGACGTCGAGGGTAGGTAGTGGTGGAGCCGGTTGTCCTAGCCCTGAGTGCTGTGGACGACACCCGCTCGGCTACGAGACGGACGAACATGAGGCGTTGTGCACGACAGCGACTGACTCTGCAAGGCGTCGATGGGGCGGCGCTGACTGGCTCGGCGCGGCCTCGGGCGGGGTGTACGTCGACGGCTTCACCGGCGTGCCACATCCGTGCCAGATGGGGAGGGGAACCACGGGGAACGAGGGTTGTTGTCGGAGCCCATGCACGGGGTTAGCACGCCCCCCAACCGTGCAGGTCAGGCACAGAGCTGTCCTCCCTCTCTTGTAAAGCGGGGGTCGTCGGTTCGAACCCGACAGGGGGCTCAACGCGAAGGGCCAGCGCAGGGGCATGTTTCCCCCGGCGCTGGCCCTTCCGCATGTGGCCCATCCGCGTCATGAGCTCGCGCGTGCTGGTTCCGGCGCTGGAAGCGAGGGTGTTTCCGGTGTGACGGCAGGCTGGAGCAGGTATCACCCAGGCGCCGCCCGTGAGTGGACAGTAAGGCCCCTGGTGGGCCTCGGAGGAGGTCTGACCTCGGGTGATACGTGCGGGGTAACCCTCGACACCTGTGGCCGGGGCGAGTCGTGCTCCGTCCGGCGGTCACCTGCACGGACCAGCATTCCGCGCGGTTCGGATGCGCGGCCCGGACGATGGTGGGTGGCCCTCCTCTGCGGCATGGCTCTTCGGAGGAGTGGCGTCCGGCCCCGGTCCGGCCGCTGCTTCACGACCGGTGGCGCCCGAGACTCCGAACTTCCGAAGAGAGAAGACCATGGCCAAGAACGGACTTGTTTTCGGCTTCCGTACAGAGGACCTCGCCCTCGACGGCGACGGGCGGGTCAGGATCCTGGATCCGCAGGTCGCCCGGGCGGTGGCAGCCGCCTTGAGGTCGCGGCCGGACGACGACAACGACGACGAGGAAGGCCGACTGGCCGCCAACAACTGCCACGGTGGCAACTGTGCCGCAGGGTGTGGCAGCGGGCCGGTGATGAAGGAGGAGAAGGGATGACCGGCGCCGCCGGCGAGGTATCCGCCTTCGACAAGGAGTTCACCACCTCCTTCCGCAACGATCGCCTCCATCTGATCCTGCTGCCGACTGAGCAGTGCAACTTCCGCTGCACGTACTGCTACGAGGATTTCGCTATCGGACGCATGGCGCCCGAGGTCGTCAGCGGCATCAAGAACCTCATCGATCGGCGTGCCCCCGAACTGCGGCGGCTCCAGCTGTCGTGGTTCGGTGGGGAGCCGATGCTGGGTCGCCGGATCATCGAGGATGTGGCTGCCCACGCGCGTCGGGCGCAGGAGCGGTACGAAGGTCTCTCGTACGAGAGCGACATGACGACCAACGGCTACATGCTGGACGGCGGGACTGCCGAGCGCCTGGCCGGTCTCGGCATCCGGGCCTATCAGATCTCCCTGGACGGGCCCGACGAGTACCACGACCGGACCCGCGTGCGCGCCGACGGCAAGGAGACGTTCCAGCAGATCTGGAGCAACCTCCTGTCGGTCCGTGAGTGCTCCGCCCAGGTGCGGATGCTGCTGCGGATCCATCTGACTCCGGAGAACCTGCCGGTGATGCCGGAGTTCCTCACCCGGATCCGGGACACATTCCTCGACGACTCGCGATTCTCGGTGTTCCTGAAGCGTGTGGTGCGCCTCGGCGGACCCAACGACGAGACCATGGGCGTGCTCGAATCCGACGACCCAAGGATCGCCGATCTGAAGAAACTGCTGGTCAAGGGCGGTTCCTCCGAGCGGCTGTTCGCTCCGGAGGAGGTCTGCTACGCAGCCCGGGCCAACTCGCTGCTGGTACGGGCGGACGGCCGGCTGGGCAAGTGCACGGTGGCCCTGTCGGACCCTGCCAACACCATCGGACGGCTCCTGCCCGACGGCTCACTCGAGGTCGACAACCCGCGGCTCCGCCCATGGCTGCAGGGCTGGGAGTCCCGCGACCCGGAGCTCAACGCCTGCCCGTACACGGCTTTCACCCGTGAGCGTGAGCCGCAACCGCTGCTCCAGATCACGAGGCGACCGCTCGCGGCGGTAGCGTCCGAGTGACCGGTGGATGCACCGACACCACAGCTCGAATATCGGGGTCGTCGGTCCGAACCCGACAGGGGGCTCCATGCGAAGGGCCGGCGCCGGGGTACGTCTCCCCGGCGCCGGTCCTTTTGCATGATCGCGGCCGTGGGCCGGCTGCACTGCCGCCGCTCTGATCGTGACCAGGAGGTTCAGATTGACCGGCCTCGGGGGTGGCGTCATGGTCGCCGCCCTCCTCGGTGGTCTGGTGGTCGTCGCCCCGCCTACGCCCCGGACCTGACCGTGGGCTCCTGCGAGGGCGGCGTCCTGGCCACCGCCACCGACTGGACCCCCGCCCCGGTCCGTGACGTCACCGGCTTCGACATCGAGCGCCGAGCGGTGGGGACGACCACGTGGTCGGTCGTTCTGCACAAGGCGTTCGACCCCCGCGTCTCGACCCGGCCAAGGTCTCCGTCTGCGCCCCGCAGGCCGCCGACGGAATCGCGTACGAGTACCGGGCCCGCACCTACGACGAGGCCGGGAACCACTCGCCGTCGAGCGAGAGTCGAGCGAGAGCCGTGCTGTGACGCTGCCGCTCGGCTGACGTGGGTCCCTGGCCGGGGCACGGACGTGGGTCCCCGGCCGGGGCACGGCGGCGGAGTTGCTCAGCCGTTCCCGTGCCCCGGCCCGCCGCGGTCCGTGACACTTGGGTGTCACGGGGGTGTACCGGTGGCGTGGGTCGTGTGTGGGAGGGGTGTCTGATGAGTCGGCGTTCCGGTGGGCTGATCGGGGTATGGGCCGAGCAGCAGCGGGTGGCGCAGAGACAGCGGGAGGGGCAGCACCAGGCGGTGCTCCGGCAGCAGCGGGACGCCGAGCGGACGCAGCGGTCGTACGAGCGGGACGTCGCCCGCATGCAGCGGGAGCAGCGGGCCGCCTATCGACAGCAGCGGGACGCCGATGCGCTGCGGCGTACGCAGGAGCTCGATCAGAGGGTGGCTCTGCTCGGGTCGCTGCTCGCAGCGGGCTGTCGGGAGCCCGCCTTCAGCGTGGAGTCGCTGCGGCGTGAGGAGGACGTCGCGCCGTTCGCGCCCGGGCCGTTGGGGGAGCCCGTCGCCATGCCGAACCAGCGGTTCTACCAGCCGCAGGGGGCCTGGACCGCGTCCGGCCGTGTCCAGGCCGAGCAGGACGCGCGGGCCAGGTTCGAGCAGGACTGGTACGCGGCGCAGGCCGCCGAGGCGCGGCGGGTGGAGCAGCTGGCGGCGTACCGGAGCGCGTACGACGACTGGGCGGCCGCCCGCCGTGCCGAGATACGTGCCCACAACGGTGGGGTCGACGGGACCGTCGCGGCCCTGCGGGGCGGGGAGGCCGACACCGTCGTCGAGTACTTCACCGCCGTGCTCTTCGCGTCGACCGCTTGGCCCGAGGGGTTCCCCCGGGAGGTGTCGGCCGCCTACGACCGGTCCGGCCGCGGGCTCGTCCTCGACTGGGACCTGCCCGGGTACGACGTCGTTCCCGAGGCCAAGGGCGTCAAGTACCTGCCGAGCACCGACCAGGAGAAGGAGGTCCCGCGGCCGGTGACGCAGCGGCGGGCGCTGTACCGGGACGTGCTGGCGCAGAGCGTGCTGCTCGCGGTGTGGGAGCTGTTCGCGTCGGACCGGTTCGGTGCGCTCGACCAGGTGGCGCTGAACGGGTACGTCGGCGGGGTCGATCCCGCCACCGGGCTCGCCTCGCGCGTGTGCGTGGCGTCGGTCGCGGTGGAGCGGTCGGTGTTCGACCGGCTGAATCTGGAGCTGGTGGGGGCCGTCGAGTGTCTGACCGGCGCTCTGGCCGGGCGGCTTTCGGCCAAGCCGGAGGAACGGGTGCCAGTGGAACCGCTGTTGGCACCCGACCAGGTGGGTTCCGATGTCGTGGTGCAGGGGGACGGGGAGGAGCCCGATCTGCTCGCCATGGATCCGATCGCCTTCGAGGGTCTGGTGGCCGAGCTGTTCCGGGCTCGGGGGCTCCAGGCCGTGACCACGCAGCGGTCGGGTGACGGCGGGGTCGACGTCAGGGCGCTCGACCCCGACCCGATCAGCGGCGGGTCGATCGTGGTGCAGGTCAAGCGCTACCGGAATACGGTGCCGCCGAGCGCGGTGCGGGATCTCTTCGGGACCGTGCAGGACGCCGGGGCCAACAAGGGGGTCCTCGTGACCACTTCGAAGTTCGGGCCCGGCTCGTACACCTTCGCCAACGGCAAGCCCCTCACCCTCATATCCGGCACCGAGCTCGTCGATCTGCTCCACCAGCACGGGCTTCGGGGGAGGTTGGGGTCGGGGGCACCGGGGGCACCGGGAGTGGCCCCTGGGGCCTCTGGGGTGTCAGGGAGTGCTGGGGCGACCGGGACGACCGGGACGACCGGGACGACTGGGGCGTCCGGGGCCGCCGGCGCCCGTACTGCCGTTCTCGCTGCGACGCCGGCCTCGGCCTCCGTCGAGGCCGACGACGACTTCAACCTGCTCGGGATGGTGTGGTCCGGGTCCGTCGCCCTCGACGTGTGCGCGCTGGTCTGCGCCGGCAACCGGGTCCTCGGCGACGAGTGGTTCGTCTTCTTCAACAACCCGGCCACGCCCGACCGTTCGGTGTCCATGGTGGCCGCCGCGCCGGGCGACCGGGCCGCCGTGCGCGTCGGCTTCGGCGCGCTGCCCGAGCGGGCCGACCGCCTCGTGCTCGTCGCCGCGGTCGACCCCGAGGTCAATCCGGACGCGGACCTCGGCGGGTTCACCGAGGCCGGCATCCGGCTGCGGGACGACTCCGGGGTCGAGCTCGACCGGCTCGTCGTCTCGGACGGGCGCCCCGGCGAGACCGCTCTCGTCCTCGGCTCGTTCCGGCGGCGCGCCGGCGGCGACTGGGACTTCGTCGTCGGGGGCAAGGGGTACCGGGGCGGCCTTGAGGAGCTCGTGGGGGACTTCGGTATCGAGGTGGAGTGAGTCGGTCAGGGCGGGCGGGGGGCCGCGGTGGGTGGAGCGTCCCCCCGGCCAGGGAGCGCCCGCCCGGGTGCCCCCGGCCAGGGAGCGCCCGCCCGGGTGCCCCCGGCCAGGGAGCGCCCGCCCGGGTGCCCCCGACCGGGGAACGTCCGCCCGGGTGCCCCCGACCGGGGAGCCCTGGTTCGGGGGGTGGCCCCCTGCCTCCCGTCAGCGGCCGCTCAAGCGGTTCGCCAGGACTGCGATGCGGTCGGTGGTGGCGGTGTGGCCGGTGGATTCGCGGCGGTCGGCGCCGCGGAAGGCGGCGTACATGGTTTGGACGCCGAGCCAGCGGAGGGGCTCGGGCTCCCATTTGCGGACCTTGTGGTCGACCCAGGGGAGGGTGGTGAGGTCGGTGGGGCCGGTCTGGCCGGAGTCCTGGCGGATGAGGTCGCGGAGGGTGCGGGCGGCGAGGTTGGCGGTGGCGACGCCGGAGCCGACGTAGCCGCCGGCCCAGCCGAGGCCGGTGGAGCGGTCGAGGGTGACGGTGGCGCACCAGTCGCGGGGGACGCCGAGGACGCCGGACCAGGCGTGGTCGATGCCCACGCCCGCGAGCTGCGGGAAGAAGCGGACGAGGATCTCGCGGAGGGCCTCGATCGTCTGCGGCTGGGTGCGGCCGTCGTTGTCGGTCTTCGAGCCGTAGCGGTACGGGACGCCCCGGCCGCCCAGGGCGATGCGGCCGTCGGCGGTGCGCTGGGCGTACATGTAGGCGTGGGCCATGTCGCCGAGGGCCTCGCCGCCCGCCCAGCCGAGGGAGTCCCACTGGGCGTCGGTGAGGGGTTCGGTGACGATCATCGAGGAGTTCATCGGGAGCCAGGTGCGACGCTGGCCGGCGAGGGAGGCGGTGAAGCCCTCGGTGCAGCGCAGCACGTACGGGGCGCGGACCGTGCCGTACGGGGTGACCGCGTGCTTCGGCTTGATCTCGGTGACGGGGGTCGACTCGTGGATCGTGACGCCGAGGGCCTCGACGGCGGCCGCGAGGCCCGTGACCAGCTTCACCGGGTGGAGGCGGGCGCCGTGCGGGGTCCAGGAGGAGCCGACGGCGCCGGTGACGCGGATGCGGTCGGCGGTCTCGCGGGCGCCGTAGAGCTCGCGGTCGGTCTCCCCGAAGGCGGTCTCGGCGGCGTGGAAGGCCTTGAGGCGGGCGAGCTGGGCGGGGGAGAGGGCGACTTCGAGGACGCCGCCGCGGTGCTGGTCGGCGTCGATCTTCTCGGTCTCGCAGACGTCGAGGACCTCGGTGACGGTGGCGTTCATGGCCTGCTGGAGGCGGACGGCGGCCTCGTGGCCGTGCAGCTCGGCGTAGCGGTCGCGGCCCGCGATGCCGTTGTAGAGCCAGCCGCCGTTGCGGCCGGAGGCCCCGTAGCCGCAGAACTTGGCTTCGAGGACGGCGATGTCGAGGAACGGGACGGCCTTCTTCAGGTAGTAGGCGGTCCACAGACCCGTGTATCCGCCGCCGACGATGCAGACGTCCGCGGTGGTGTCTCCGGGGAGCGGTTCGCGGGGCGCGGGGGCGCCCTCCTGCGCGTACCAGAACGAAATTCCGCCGTTGACCGTGCTCATGTGTATCCCTCTTCCGGGTGCGTGGGCGGGACGTTACCCGGGGCCTCGGTCCCCTGGATACGGGTCCATCGGCGGCGTTTCCCCGGTGGTGCCCGGCCTGGGTTCGAGGGTGCGGACTCCGTGCGGATTTCGTTGTTCCGGAAGGACTCCCCCCTGCCCGTACGCAGGACCCGACGCGCTCTCGCCGCGTCGGTCGCCGCCGACTTCATCGGCCTTGCGGCGGCGGGGTGTTCGGGCGGCGGGCCGTCGTCCGCGTCCGTCGCCGCGCCGGTGACCGCGGCCCCCGCCGACCACGCCGACGTCCTCGGGACGCTCCCGGCGGCCGTGGACGGTACGAAGACCGTCGTCGGCGAGGAGAAGGCCCCGCACACGGTCACGGTGTACGCGGACCCCCGGTGCGGCCACTGCGCGAAGTTCGAGTCGAGCGCCGGGACCGTCCTCGCCGCCAAGGCCGCGGCGGGCAACGTGCGCGTCGAGTACGTCGTCGCCTCCTTCCTCGACGCGCGCACCGGCGGTACGGCCTCGGCACGGGCCGCCAACGACCTGCGGGCCGCGGCGGACGCGGGGCCGGGCAGGTTCGCCCGGCACCAGGCCGCCCCGTACGACGCTCGGCAGTTCTCGAAGGCGCTGCGCGACGCGGGTGTCTAAGGTCGTGGGGTGATTCACGTACCCGAGGAACTCGTGGCGTCTCAGGCGAAGTACAACGGGGAGGCCGGGCGGGCGTTCGTCGCCGGACTGCCGGACCGGGCGCGGGAGTTCCTGGGGCGGTGGGGACTGCGGGTGACCGGTCCCTCGATGTACGGGATGGCCTCGCTGGTGCTTCCGGTGGAGCGCGTCGCGGACGGCGGCCGCGCGGCTCTGAAGCTGCAGATCCTGGACGAGGAGACCGAGGGGGAGCCGACGGCCCTGCGCGTGTGGGACGGCGCGGGCGCCGTACGCCTGCTCGACCACGACGCCGGCACCGGGACGATGCTCCTCGAACGGCTCGACGAGACCCGGCCGCTCTCCTCGGTCGCGGACACCCGGGAGGCGCTGCGGATCGTCGCCGACCTGCTCGCCCGGCTGGCGGCCGTACCCGCCCCGGAAGGGCTGCGGCGGCTCGGTGACATCGCGGCCGACATGCTCGCGCAGGTGCCGGCCGCCGCATCGCGCCTCGGCACGGCTGACGCGGCGGTCCTGCGGGACTGCGCGGCGGCGGTACGTGAGGTGGCGGGGGAACCGGGGGACCGGCTCCTGCACTGGGACCTGCACCTGGGGAACGTACTGGCGAGCGGGCCGGACGGGCCGGGGATGGGGATGGGGGAGGCGTTGGCGGACGGGCCGGGGATGTGGATGGGGAAGGCGTCGTCGTGCGGGTCGGGGATGGGGATGGGGATGGGGATGAGGGAGGCGTCGGCGGGCGGGTCGGGCGTTTCGGGCCGGGCGGGCGGGCCCGGGAACGGTGAGGAGCTCGTGGGCGGCCGGTCGTCGGGTGACCGGGGAGCGTGGCTCGCGATCGATCCGAAGCCGCTGGCGGGCGACCCCGGATTCGAGCTGCTGCCGGCGTTGACGGACCGGTTCGACCCCGATCCGGACGAGCTGCTGTGGCGTTTCGACCTGCTGGCCGAAGTGGTCGGGGACCGGCGGCGCGCGGTGGCGTGGACGCTCGGCCGGGTGCTGCAGAACGGGCTGTGGGACGTCGAGGACGGCGAGCCGGAGCTCGACGCCGAGCAGGTGGCGCTGGCCCGGACCCTGCTGGCCAGAAGGGCCTGATCCGGGGCAGGCTGGCCCCATGATCCGTAAAGCCACGCCCGCCGACGTCCCCGTCATCTACGCCATGGTCCGCGACCTCGCCGAGTACGAGAAGGAACTCGACCAGGTCCACGCGACCGTGGAGCAGGTCCACGAGGCCCTCTTCGGCGAGCACCCCGCGGCCTTCGCGCACATCGCGGAGACCGAGTCCGGCGAGGTCGCCGGCTTCGCGCTCTGGTTCCTCAACTTCTCGACGTGGCGCGGTGTCCACGGCATCTACCTGGAGGACCTCTACGTCCGCCCGGAGGTCCGGGGCGGCGGCCACGGCAAGGCCCTGCTGCGCGAACTGGCCCGCATCTGCGTCGACCGCGGCTACGGGCGCCTCGAATGGTCGGTCCTCAACTGGAACAAGCCGTCGATCGACTTCTACGAGTCCCTGGGCGCCCGCCCGCAGGACGAGTGGACGGTCTACCGCCTGACGGACGGGGCGCTGGCGGAGCTCGGTGGGGCGGGGGTGTAGGAAGAGGGCATGGATACGGACATCGAGCAGCGCTTCCAGCGGATCACGGCCTTCATCGAGGCGCGGCTGACTCCGCTCTTCGACCCCGCGAACGGCAGTGACCACGGCTTCGGCATGGACGACACCTCCCGGGCCCTGCGCGCCACCCGCTACACCGTGCAGGCCGCGTCGGCCGTCAACGGCCTCGTGGAGAAGCGCGAGACGGCCCCGGAGCTCCGCCAGATCGTCGACCAGGCCCTGGAGCACAACTGGGACGTGCTGCGCTCCGTCGCCCGCATGTGGGAGGACCACCCGGACTTCCTGAAGGAGTACAAGGCGCACTCCTGGGACGTCGTGGGGGTCTGATCCGGACGGTGGTCATCAGGGGCCGGTCGCCCAGTCCCGGCCGGCCTCTGACCCTCCGTGCCCGGTCGGCTCCTGGCCCCCGTGCCCGGCCGGTCCCTGGCTCCCGTGCCCGACCGGCCCCTGCCCCCCTTGTGCCTCGTTCCTTGCTTACGGGACCAGGACCACCTTGCCCGTCGTGCCCCGGTTCTCCAGGGCGCGGTGGGCGTCCGCCGCGTCCGCGAGGGCGAAGCGGTGGACGGCGGGGCGGAGGGTGCCGGTGGTCGCCGCTTCTAGGGCGGCGAGTTCGAGGGCGCGGACGTCACCGCCCGCCTTCTGGATCATGACGGGGCCGAGGACGGACTCCGAGGTGATGGAGCGGGCGGAGAGTTCCTCCTCGGTGTAGGTGAGGGCGCCGGCGTCGAGGCCGGCGCCGGACCAGCCGAAGACGATGTGCTGCCCGCCCTTCCCGAGGAGGTCGACCGCGGCGCGACCGGTGTCGCCGCCGACCGAGTCGAAGACGACGGTGGCCTGCCGCCCCAGGGACGCCAGGTACGCGCGGACCTCGTCCGCCCACTCCGGCCGGGTGTAGTCGACGGCCAGGTCGGCGCCGTTCTCCCGGACGAGCGCGACCTTCGCCGGGCCGCCGGCGAGGCCGATGACGGTCGCGCCGGCGTTCTTCGCGTACTGGACGAGCAGGGTGCCGATGCCGCCGGCGGCGGCCGGGACGATCGCGACCGACTCCGGGCCCAGCTCCGTGAACTGCAGGATGCCCAGCGTCGTACGGCCGGTGCCGATCATCGCGACCGCCTCCGCCTCGCCGAGGTGGTCGGGCAGGGCGTGCAGTCGGGCGGCGTCGGTGACGGCCAGTTCGGCGTAACCGCCGGGATTCATACCGAGATGGGCGACGACCCGCTTCCCCAGCCACGCCGCGTCGGTCCCCTCGCCGACGGCGTCCACCGTGCCGGCGACCTCGCGGCCGGGGACCGTGGGGAGCGCGGTCGGGGTCGGGAAAGGCCCCTGCGCCCCCTCCCGGAGCGCCGTGTCCAAGAGGTGCACCCCGGCCGCCGCGACCCGGATGCGGACCTGCCCCGGGGCCGGTACGGGGTCGGGCGTCTCCTCGTACGTGAGGTTCTCGGCCGGGCCGAAGGCGTGGAGGCGGATGGCGTGCATGGCGGTCCCCTGTGTCGTCGTCGTCGTCGTACGTGCGCCGCGTGAGCGGCTTGACGCGTACAGCCTCCGACCTCAAGCGCGCTTGAGGTCAAGGGCGTCGAGTCGGTCGGCGTGGCCAAGTCGGGTGGCGTGGTCGAGGTGGTCGGCGCGGAGGGCGAGGGACACGGCCTCGACCGCGCTCGTGAAGGAGACCTCCGCGAGGACGCCCGGGGCGGCGACCTGGTCGCCGACCAGGTACACGCCGTTGCCCCGGTCGACGGCGGGCCGGTCGCGCCAGGTGGTGCCCGGGCGGTCGACCGCCCCCGTACGGCCCTGGGAGACCGACGCGCGCTGCCAGACGGCCCGCTCGCGCCAGCGGGGGAAGCCGAGGTCGAGCAGCCGCTCGGCGTGGGCGATCCCGTCGGCCTTGGTGCCGTCGGGGCCGATGGGCAGCTGGGCCTGGACCAGCTGCAGCCCGGCGGGGGCGAGCGAGGGGTCCTGGGCGGTGAACCGCTCGATCCAGCCCGGCGCGTCCAGGTCGGAGATCACGAACGGGTCGCCCTTCCGGGTCCGCAGTGCCAGATCGAAGAGGACCGTACGACCGCTCTCCCAGGTCAGCGACGGGTCACCGAGGAGCCGGGCGGCGGCCGGCAGGGCGGTGGCGACGATCACGGGCCCGCCGTCGGCCGGCAGCGCGTCGACGCGGGACGAGGTCTCGATGCGGACGCCCATCTCCCAGGCCCGCGCGGCCATCCGGTCGATCAGCTCGCCCCAGCCGCCCAGCGGATAGTGCGCCTCGGGCGGCACCGAGGCCGCCCGGTGCAGCCGCTCCTGCACGAACCGGGCCGAGAGGGACCCCGGGTCGTGGTGGAAGAGGGCGACCGCGCTGTACGCGGCCGCCTGGCGGGCCGCCCGCTCGCCCGCGACCCCACTGGCCCACGTGTGGAAGTCGACGTCCACGGGGGCCTGTTCGGCCGTACGACGGGCCAGCCGCAGCAGTCCCAGCGGCGGGACCCGCCGCATCGCCCCGTCCCGGTGCACGCGGAACCGCATCGCCTCGGTCGGCGGCAGCGCCGCGAGCGCGCCCAGGAGCCCGCGCTGCTTCAACCACGTCCAATGCGGGCCACCGGCGTACAGCGCGTGCGGGCCCTCGTTGGTGCGGTACGGGCCCTCGGCCGTCCGCGCCCGCCCCCCGAGAGTCCGGTGCGACTCGTGCAACGTCACCTTCGTGCCGGCCTCGGCCGCCGTGATGGCCGCGGTCAGTCCGCCGAAGCCGCCGCCGATGATCGTGAGCTTCCGCATGTCCGTCTCCCTCGTCCCGCTCTCGTACGCCGGATCCTGTGCCGGACCCGCGTGCCGGACCCGTGTGCCGGTTCCGTACGCCGGACCCGTGTGCCGGTCTCGTACGGGGGACGGGAGGCGGGTCCGCGTTCGTGACATCGGAGGCGTTGTCAGTGGCGTACATCACCATGAGGTCATGGCGATGGCACGGAAGAAGAAAGTGGCGGGAGCACGGCGGCCGGACGTACACCTGCCTCCCCTCACGGCATACGACGGCGACCTCCGTCCCGACGGCGACTACGACGGCCTCGAACTCACCGCGCTCGACCTCACCGCCCAGTCCGGCGAAGGCGCCCGCTTCCTCGACTGCGCCCTGCGCGACTGCGGACTCGACCGTGCGCGGCTGTCGGGCGCCCGCTTCCTCGACTCCCTCCTCACCGGCGTACGCGGCGTCGGCACCGACCTCTCCGGCGCCCAACTCCGCGACGTCGAAGTCGTCGACGCGCGGCTGGGCGGCGTGCAGCTGCACGGTGCCGTGTTCGAGCGCGTCGTCGTGCGGGGCGGCAAGAGCGACTACCTCAACCTGCGGTCCGCCAAGCTCCGCGACGTCGTCTTCGAGGGCTGCGTCCTGAGCGAGCCCGACTTCGGCGACGCCGTCCTCGAACGCGTCGAATTCGTCGACTGCGTGCTCACCGGCGTCGACTTCACCAACGCCCGCCTCAAAGACGTCGACCTCCGCGGCGTCCCCCGCCTCGACATCGCCCGCGGCGTCGAATCCCTCTCCGGCGCCGTCATCTCGACCGGCCAACTCCTCGACCTGGCACCGGTGCTTGCGGCGCGGCTGGGGGTGCGCGTGGAGGACTGACCCCACCGGGTGCCCCGCGGTGCTGGTGCGGGCTTGCTTGGTGGCCCGCGGTGCTGGTGCGGGGCGGGCCAGTGGCCCCGCCTGCTGCGGGCTGCGAGTCCGCGCCCCGCCCGGCCCACCCCGTTGTGGGCAATCGTCCGCCTGGGGCGGGACGGGTGGGCACAACGGACGGCGCCCCTTGCCGGGCCTAGGCTTCCGGGCCTGAACCCGCACCGGGCGTGCGGCTCCGTATGGGGGCGGGTCAGGGCGCAGGGGGCGGAGGCGCCGCCGAGGGCGCCGTCCCGTGTGCCCACCCGTCCCGCCCTGCGGGACGATTGCCCACACGGCGGTGGGCCGGGGCGACGGCCGGCGCGCGGGCGCAGCCCGCACGGGCGGCGAGGCCGACGCAGGGGCGGGGCTGGCGGGCGTCGGCCCACACGGTGGTGGGCGACGGGCGGGTGCAGCCTGCACGGTGTGGGGGTGGCAGGCGTTGCCCACAGGCGGGTGGCGGGGCCGCAGCCGGCGCGGGCCCACACGGCGGGTGGGGGGCCACCGGGTCCCCGGGGGTGGGGCCGCCCGCCGGGCGTGGTCCACGCGGAGGGGTGGGGCAGGGGCGCCGGGCTCGGGCCCACATGGGGTGCGTGGGGGACGCAAGGGCGGCGGGCCCCCGGGGGCGGGGGCGCGGGCGGGGTTCCGTACGCCGGGGATGGGGGGGCGGGTCCCGGCCGCCGGGTGGGCTCAGGGGTATGTGGGGCCTGTGGGTGGGGAAGGGGAGGGCTAGGTCACGCGGGGGAAGCGGGCCTGGAGGGACCAGATGGCGGGGTTGTCGGCGAGGCCCTCGTGCATGTCCGTGAGGTCGGCGATGA
This sequence comes from Streptomyces sp. NPDC056361, assembly GCF_042262805.1. Classification (NCBI taxonomy): domain Bacteria; kingdom Bacillati; phylum Actinomycetota; class Actinomycetes; order Kitasatosporales; family Streptomycetaceae; genus Streptomyces; species Streptomyces sp. NPDC056361. The sequence goes on along the minus strand of NZ_JBHJQI010000095.1, from coordinate 4,361 downwards.
GGTCGTGGAGGAAGTCGCGGGCCTCGCGGCGGAGCGCCGCGTGGTTGAAGGTGATCGGCGGTTCGTCGCCCGGCATCCAGTCGGCTTCGACGTCGACCCAGCCGAAGCGGCGCTCGAAGAGCATGCGGTCCGAGGACTCGGTGAAGTCGAGTTCGGCGTACTGCGGCTGTGCGGCGCGGCTGCCGCGCGGGTCCTTGTCGAGCTGCTCGACGATGTCGCACAGCGCCCAGGCGAAGTCGAGTACGGGCACCCATCCCCAGGCTGTGGACACCTCGCGGTCCGCCTCCGTGTCGGCGAGGTACACGTCCCCGCAGAAGAGGTCGTGCCGCAGCGAGTGGACGTCCGCGCGGCGGTAGTCGGTCTGCGGCGGGTCGGGGAAGCGACGCGAGAGGGAGTAGCCGATGTCGAGCACGTGACCGATGGTGTCACGGCACCGCACCGGCCACGCACGCGAGGACCACCGGGCCGGTGCCACGCCACGCGCCCGAGGGGGCGGCCCGGTCTCGTACGCGAGGAGACCACACGCCACGCGCCGTCCCGGCAGGCCGCCGCTCGGTGCTAGTGGCGGCCGTGGACGGCGCGGGCGAGGTGGGGGCCGAGCCAGCGCTTGAGGCGGCGGAGGGGTTGGAGTTGTTCGGCGGCGCGGTCGAGGCGGTAGTAGAGCTGAGGGGGGATGTGGGGGAGGAGGGGGGAGTGGCGTTGGCCGAGGAGGGCGAACATTTTGGCGGGTTCCAGGGCCATGTAGCGGGGGAGGTTCTCGTACCACTGGGCGCTGTAGCGGGCGGCGCTCTGGGCGGAGACGAGTTCGGCGCGGCGGCGTTTGCCGTAGGTGGTGAGGGCGGCGTCGAGGTCGGTGTGGCCGCGGAGGGCTTCCGCGAGGGCGAGGGCGTCTTCGAGGGCGAGGGTGGTGCCGGCGCCGATGGAGTAGTGGGTGGTGTGGGCGGCGTCGCCGAGGAGGACGAGGTTGCCGTGGTGCCAGGTGCGGGTGGTGAGGGTGCGGAAGGTGAGCCATTGGGCGGCGGCGTCGGCTCGGTCGCGGCCGATGAGCTCGTGCCCGTCGAGGAGGTCGTGGAAGAGCTTTTCGAGGAGGTTCAGGCTGTCGGCTTCGCCACGGGTGTCGAGGCCGAGGCCCTGCCAGGTCTCCGGGGAGCATTCGACGACGCAGGTGGAGCGTTCGCCGCTGAAGCCGTAGGCGTAGCACCAGATCCAGCCGTGCTCGGTCTCCTTGAAGGCGAAGCTGAAGGAGTCGAAGACCTTGGTGGTGCCGAGCCAGATGTAGTGGTTGCGGCCGCTCGTGATGGTGGGGCCGAAGCGGTCGGCGTGGGCTGCGCGGAGCGCGCTGTTGACGCCGTCGGCGGCGACGACGAGGTCCGCGCCGGCGAGTTCGGGTGCGTCGGGGCCGGGGATGTCGTGCTCGAACTCCACCCGGACGCCCAGCTCCCGCGCGCGGTCGGCGAGCAGTCCGAGCATGCGCCGCCGTCCGATGCCGAAGCCGGCGTCTCCGCGGTGGACGGTCCGTTCGTCGCGGACGATCGCGACGCCGTCGGTCCAGGTCACGGACGCTTCGGCGACGGCTGCCGCGGACTCGGGGTCTCCGGCGCGCAGCTTGTCGAGCAGTCCGGCCCAGTAGGTGACGCCCCAGCCGTACGTGGAGCCCTCGGGGTTCCGTTCGTACACGGCGATGTCGTGGGTCGGGTCCTGCCGCTTCAGCAGGATCGAGAGGTAGAGGCCGGCGGGGCCGCCGCCGACGATCGCGAGCTTCACGTGCGCTCCCACGGAGAACCGATGCATGACACCGTGCGGTCAGGCAGTAGCGCACAGTAGCAGTGGGGGGCGTCCGGGAGGGCGTGTTGGTGTGGTGAGCCACCCGTCTCAGGGTGCGCGGGGCGGCGGTGGGCCCCGTCGCCTGCCGGACCCCGTCGCCTCCAGGGCGCCGCCGCCTTCCGGGCCCGTCGTCTCCGGGCCCCGTCGCCTCCGGGGCTCCATCGCCTCCGGGGGTGCGTCTCCTCCGGGTGCGTCGGGTCCGGGGGTACGTCGCTTCCGGGTCGCGTCGCGCCGCGCCGGAGCGAGCCATCCCCTGCGGCACCTGCGGCCCCCGCACCCCCTACGGCAGCAAGCGGCGTTCCTTCGCGACCGCTACGGCGCCGGCGCGGGTGTCGACGCCGAGTTTGGCGTAGATGCGGCCGAGGTGGGTCTTGACGGTGGCTTCGCTGATGAAGAGGGCGCGGGCGATCTCGCGGTTGCCGAGGCCGCGGCCGAGTTGGCCGAGGATGTCGCGCTCGCGGTCGGTGAGGCTCGGGCCGGCGGCGCCGCGCATCACGTCCATGACGCGGCTGGCGACGGGCGGGGAGAGGGCGGTGCGGCCCTGGGCGGCGGAGTGGATGGCGGCGAAGAGTTCTTCGGGCCGTTCGGCCTTGAGGAGGTAGCCGGTGGCGCCGGCCTCGATGGCGCGGGTGATGTCGGCGTCCGTGTCGTACGTGGTGAGGACGAGGACGTGGACGCCGGTGGGCGCGATCCTGCGGGTCGCCTCGACGCCGTCGATGCCCGCGCCGAGCTGGAGGTCCATGAGGACGACGTCCGGCTTGAGCTTGGCCGCCATGGCGACGGCCTCCTCGCCGCTGCCGGCCTCGCCGACGACCTCGATGTCGGGGGTGCTGCCGAGCAGGGCGAGCAGCCCGGCGCGGACGACGACGTGGTCGTCGCAGAGCAGGATGCGTACGGACATCAGGGCTCCAGGGTGAGGGGGATGGCGGCGGAGAGGACCGTGCCCTCGCCCGGGGTGGATTCGACGGTGAGGGTGCCGCCGAGTTGTCGGGCGCGGACGCGCATGGCGGGCAGGCCGTGGCCGCGGACGCCGCCGGGGGTGTCGGCGGGGTCGAAGCCGCGGCCGTCGTCGGCGATGTCGAGGACGACCTGGTCGTCGAGGTAGGTGAGGGTCAGGGCGGCGGATTCGGCGCCGGCGTGTTCGCGGATGTTGGCGAGCGCGCCCTGCGCGATCCGCAGCAGCGCCGACTGCACCCGCTCGGGCAGCGGTACGGCGATCCCGTCGACGCGGAACGCCGCCGACTCGCGGGTGGCGAGGCCGCGCAGCGCCTCTTCGAGGCCGCCGCCCTCGGCGAGGTCGGCGGGCGCCAGGTCGTGGACGAAGCGGCGCGCCTCGGCGAGGTTGCGTTCCGCGATGGACTCGGCCGTACGGACGTGGCGGCGGGCCGTCGACGGGTCGCTGTCCCAGGTGCGGTCGGCGGCCTGGAGCAGCATCTGCTGGCTGGACAGGCCCTGGGCGAGGGTGTCGTGGATCTCCATCGACAGCCGCTGCCGCTCCGCGAGCGTCCCTTCGCGCCGCTCGATGGCGGCCAGTTCGCGGCGGGTGCGGATCAGGTCGGCGATGAGGGCCCGCTGCCGTGCCGCCTGCCGGTCGGAGTAGACGAACACGCCGGTCGCGATGGCGGCGACGGCCGGCGGGGCGACGATCAGGTTGGGGTCCCAGCCGCCGTGCGCGAGCTGCACCTGGGCGAAGACCACGAACGCGGTGAGCAGGGTGACCAGGCCGAGCGCGGCCCGCGCGGGGAGGGTGCGCAGGCCCGTGTAGAAGAGCGGCACCGCGCACCAGGCGAAGCTGGGCGCGAGGACGACGAGGACGATCCAGACGGCGACGACGGTGCCCAGCCAGGCGATCCTGCGCGGGGCCGCCCGGGTGCCGACGACGGGGCCGAGGAGGTAGAGGGAGGCGAGCGCGCCGGACAGGGCGATGATCCACGGGCTGCGCTCCTCCCAGGGGTGGCGCAGCAGGAAGCGGGCCAGCGAGGCGCCGAGGAGGAGGAAGAAGGCGATGTGCATGACCCGCGCCAGCCAGCGGGTGTCCGGGTCCTGGTCCTGCTCCGTCGGCCGTGTCACCGCGCCACCTCCTCGCCCTCTGACCTGGGATTATCTGTCCATCCTGGCCCGCGGGGACCATAGCGGCATCAGCCGATCGGCTGACCCGGCCGTCCTCCAGTGTGCGCGAGGAGGGCAGCCGGTACGTGGACCGGCGGGCCCCTGTCCCGGCCACAGGATGGATTCCGGAGCGAACGAACACCTTCTCCTTCCCCGCAGCGCCTCACCCTCACGGAGTCCGTCATGAAGAAGATCCTCTTCGGTGCCACCGCCGCCGCCGTCATCGCCGCCGGTACGTTCGGCGCCGTCTCCGCGAACGCCTCCGCCCCGGCCGCCGCCGCTCCGACCGCGATCACGGCCGATGCCGACAACGGCAACCTCCAGACGTCGACACACCTGACGATCGAGGCCGCGACCAAGGCCGCGCAGGCCGCCCTCGACGCCGCCGAGAAGGAGAACCAGCGCGTCTCCGTCGCCGTCGTCGACCG